>JBAUEV010000047.1:0-15051 GCA_049678805.1 Gammaproteobacteria bacterium | reverse complement strand
CAAACATTCTTGAGTGGTAGTCAAATGTAAAAACCCAATAATGTTTTATCTATCCCGTCATTGCGACCCCGAGCGCCAGCGAAGGGGGAAGCAATCCAGTTTTCAGAGTTTGCTTCTGGATTGCCACGTCGCTAACGCCCCTCGCAATGACGGAAACTCACAGTGACACCGCGTCATTGCGACCCCGAGCGCCAGCGAAGGGGGAAGCAATCCAGGTTTCAGAGTTTGCTTCTGGATGCCACGTCGCTAACGCCCCTCGCAATGACGGAAGCTCACCTGGTCTGATAATAGGGCTCATTCTTCAATTTCCAAATTTTCTAATGGAAGCAAAGTTGTTTCAGATTCATAATTACTATTTCTTTGCCGTTCTAAATTTTTAAAGTCCCAGCAATCTTTGTCCATCAACTGGCTAGGTTTAAGGCTGGTTAAAGCATGCAACATGTTGCTAGGTACTTTGGGGTTTTCTTTAGCAAGTTCATCAATTAATTTTTTAATACGTTTACGCATCAAATTTTCTTGTGAACCGCACAAATTGCAAGGAATAATAGGATATTGTTGTTCTTGGGCATATTCAATAATGTCTTGCTCTTGGCAGTATACTAAAGGGCGAATGACGATATTCCGTTTATCATCGGTCAGTAATTTAGGGGGCATTGAACGAATATCGCCGTTATAGCAAATAGACATCAACAAAGTTCGAATTAAATCATCACGATGATGCCCCAATGCAATTTTAGTAAAACCCTGTTTTGTAGCATAGGTGTAAATGATTCCGCGTCGCAAACGAGAACAAAGGGAACAATAGGTTTTTCCTTCAGGAATTTTTTCTTTAACAATGGAATAAGTATCTTGATGCATAATTTCAAAAGGTATATCCCTTTTGATTAACCATTGTCGTAAGCCGCTGTCATCCCAACCCGGTTGTGCCTGATCGAGGGTGAAAGCAAAAATATCAAATTTATTATTAGTACGTTGTCGCAATAAACGTAATAAGTTGAGTAGAGTAAAAGAATCTTTCCCACCTGAAAGGCATACCATTACTTTATCGCCAGTTTGGATTAAATTAAAATCACCAATGGCTTTACCAGTATAGTGGAGCAGCTTTTTCTCGATCTTGGATGCATTACTCATTAAAGCAAAATGACTCTTTAAATGTATTCGACTTGGATAATTTCATAGGCAATTGTGCCACTTGGTGTGTTGATTTCAACTTCATCACCGGAATATTTGCCAATTAATGCGCGTGCGAGCGGAGAACTAACAGAAATTTTGTGATGTTTGAAATCGGCTTCATCTTCGCCAACAATTTGAAATTTAATAGTTGTATCTTTGTCCAAATCACGCAAAGTAACTGTGGCGCCGAAGATAACTTTGCCATCGTTGGCATGGTGCTTGACTTCAATCACGTGTACATGGCTTAGTTTGTGCTCGATATCGCGAATACGGGCTTCAGTTAATCCTTGTTGTTCTTTAGCAGCATGGTATTCTGCGTTTTCCTTCAAATCACCATGGGCACGTGCCTCGGCAATAGCTTGAATAATTCGCGGGCGTTCAACGCGTTTTAGATGCTCCAATTCCTGGGTGAGTTTTTCAGCTCCGTGTACTGTCATTGGGTATTTTTTTAAACTCATATCACTTCAACCTTTTACTTTTGTAGAGGTAAGTCTCTTAATTTATTTTACAACTTTTAGAAATGGTTATTAACTGTTATTAATTCATCTTTGACCGCTAAGACATCAGGTAAGTGCACTGCAGGTTCTGCTGTCCAATTGCTTAAATCATAAGCATTGTTGGTTATTGGTAGTGAATACACAAAGGCCACACCATTTGGATCACCTCCCCAACTATAAGCCAAGCTCAATCCCAAACGGTTATCTGATCCTGTTGGAATATCACCTTCGATGCGTGATCCTAATGCAGCAACTTCCAAGTGCCGGCCAGGTCGCGTATAAGTTAACCAAGCCAATTTAGCTTGGAATTGATTATAAGCCTGGTGGTCGCTTGCAGAAGCGGAAAACTGTACTCGATCAGTAATCAACTGCGCAAAGCCAACGGTTGCACCTAGACCTTGATTATTGGGTGCAGGAACGTATTGGGGATTGTAATGTACGTTATCATAATTAGCTGCGACGTCAATTAATCCTGTAGGCCAAAATTGTAGCGCTAGACCAGTCGTAGCACCATAAGAGTTTGCACCATTACTCTTAGGAATATCAGTAAAAGTTTGCTGGTTTTGGGTAAAAATTGTCTGATAGAAACTTTCGTTTTCGGCAGTGGCAGCATAGGTAGAAACATTGAATGCTTTAACGTATTGGGTATCAAGCAAATATTGATAAGTAACGCCAAACGCATTTTGGCCTTGCCATTGAGTATCATTTTGCGCCACAAATCCGTAATTAGGGCGTTGTGCCAAGTGTTCAGCAGTGATTTTAAATCGCTGCTGCTGTGTCAAAGCATGTCCCCAAGTACCGCCTAACCTAAATTCATTAGGACCAAAATCCAGTTCAAAACCAAAGGCGTTGTGTGGTGTCAGGTAGTTAGTCCAATGGCCGTTGAGGATATAGCCAAAGGGATCACTATGCACCAATAAGAGTTGTAGCGGACCTGACTCATCGTTAATGACTTCAGGCGATATGGGCGTATCATCGCCCAGTTCAGGTGATTGCACGGTTTGTACTGGCAGGGCGTGAGCAGCATAGGCCAATGGTTGAAGAAATAATAAACCGCTTAATATCAGTATTTTTTGAATAAAAAGCGTAGAAAGAGGCTTTTTCAAATATAACATTTTAATAATATGCCTAAGTGGGGCCTTCCTAGCGATTAATGCTTATTGCAACCGTACTCGTGGATCAACCAGAGTATAAGATACATCTGTCAAAATCAGACCGATAATATAAAACAAAGTACCTAAAAATACCATTGCTCGAACGATATCAAAGTCTTGTTGAGCAATAGCGTCAATAGTGTAACTGCCCAGACCAGGAATCCCAAAAAAGGACTCCATAATTAAACTACCCATAAATAACGTGGGAAGAATCACCACTACACCCGTTAAAATTGGAATTAAAGCATTTTTAAACACGTGTTCAAATAGCACGCGTGTTTCTTTTAAACCTTTAGCACGGGCGGTTATCACGTATTCCTTGTGCATTTCTTCGAGAAATAAGGTGCGATACCAGCGCGCGCCAGCACCTATTCCCGCCACTACTCCAACTATAACGGGTAAAATTAAAAATCGGCTGGCAGCTAGGCCACTTTGATAGCCTGAAATAGGCACCCATTGCAGTACTTTACCTAACCAAAATTGCCCAGCGATAATATAAAATAAGCCAGAAATGGACATTATTATGATGCACAAGATACTAATGCTAGTATCCATGTAAGTGTTGCGAAAAAATACCATCAGCATGGCGACGCTGATATTTAGCATAAGTCCAATAAACAAAGTTGGGATAGCTAAAGCGAGACTAGGCCACATCCGTTGTTGAATATCCTGGGCAATATTGCGCCCTTGGGCCGATTCGCCAAATTGAAAAGCAAATAAGTCGAGTGATTTATTGAAAAATAAGGTATCCGTAAATTTCCGCCACCCAGTGCTTTGACCGTTATAAAATAGGGGTTTGTTATATCCGTGTGCTTCTTTCCAGCGTTGGATATCAGTGTTGGTAACATATTTAGTACCCAAGTGCATGCGTGCAACGTCGTCAGGTGTATTAACAATAAAAAATAAAACGAAGGTTAATAAATTGACACCAATTAAAATAGGTATGGCATACAGTATGCGGCGTAATAGGTAAATATACACGGAAATCTCCGTTTATTTTAGGTTGTCATTACCATATCTCTTACTACGTGGTTTGTGCTGTAAACGATAAGATAATCCCCCTATTATAAACAACAGCAATACGACAGCTAACGCGATAAAAAATAAAGGTAAACGTTTAGGCTGATTCCATTCTCTTTGCAATTGGGCACGTAATAATGGGTTTAAGCGCTGATATTTTAAAGTATTATTAGCAATCGCACTCGGTTTACTAGGTTGCATCCATTGTTGATTTAAGATATAGCTTTTAGGAAAAAATCCCCATATGGCTGGAGCATCTAGCTGCAGAATATTCACCATTTTTTCAATAATGGCTAACCGTTGTGCATTGTTGGGCATGGTTTCCATTTGTTCAAATAAACGGTCAAATGCGGAGTTTTGATAGTTGGTAGCATTTTCTCCATCCGATTTCACTTTGCCATTAGGGCCATAAAATAAAAATAAGAAATTTTCCGGGTCAGGATAGTCGGCCAGCCAACCCCAGAAGAAAATTTGTGCATCACCGGTACGCATTATTTCTTGAAAACGATTATATTGTGTAGCGCGAATATTAAGTTGGATATTCAATTTGGCAAATTGTTTGCGTAGCCAATCAAAACGAGCTTTATCATCCGGCGCACTAGAGGCAGCAGTATCAAAATTTAATATGAGTGGTGCGCCCGTTTTTATATCACGACCATTGGGATAACCAGCTTCAGCTAACAATCGGCGTGCTACTGCAAGTGATTTACGTTCTGGTCTGTTTTCATGCCAATCATAGATATAAGGATCAATGCCGGCACCGCCTTTGATATGACCGAAAATTCCAGGTGGGATAGGCCCTTGTGCCACAATACCGCGACCATTCAGGAAAATGGCAATGAACTCCTCAGTATCAAAGCCAATAGCAATCGCTTGGCGCAATTTTCTAGCGCGTTCACTATAACCACCTACGGTGTTATCTAACATATTAAAACCAAAATAAAACAAACTAGGGCCAACACTGGTTTGTAAATAAATCCCCTTTTTCTGCATTGAAGGTGTCAATTGTGGACGGCCATCAGGTGTTATATGCACTGCTTGATCGAAGTTGTCTGAGCTGATACCTGATTGGTCGTAATAACCTTGTAAGAATTTATTCCAGCGTGGAATGGTTTCTTTTTCTAATCTGAAAATATATTGGTCAATAAAGGGCAGGGGTTTTCCAGCCAAATCGAGATAACCGTGTTCTTTATCATTTGGTTCGCCTTCTGTCGGAAAAAATTCCCCATGAAAATTAGGATTTTTTGCAAGTACCATTTGCTGATTAGGATTATTTTCACTTAATAGATAAGCCCCAGTGCCAATTGGATACCAATCAAAAGTAAAATTTTTTGCTTCCATACCAGGTTGTGAATAAAAATAATCTGCTTCCCAGGGAATGGGAGCAAAAAAAGGCATACTCAGCCAAAATAAAAATTGTGGGTCTTTGCTATGAATAGTAATGCGATAAGAATAGCGGTCTAATATTTTAGCTCCAGCAAAATCATAGAGACGTAAATCAAGAAAAGCTTGTTGTGGATTTTTTTGTAATTGCTGGATATATATTTTTTGTAAAGTTTTAGCATATTCGCCAAGACCTACTATTTTCTTGCTCATGACACTCAAAATAGGTGAATTAACTCGAGGGCTGGCGAGACGTTTTATTTCATAAACGTAATCGGCTGCGACAAGTTCGCGGGTACCATTTTTGGAAAAATCTGACAATTGATGTTTATGCCGTAAATCATTTGGTTTTAAGTCATGATAGAGATACTGACCATTTAGATCGCGCGCTAAAGCGGGGTGAGGCTGATAATAAATGCCAGGTTTAATATGAATATCGTAAGTGGTATAAGCAACTTGTGATGCGGGTGCGTTATCAGGCAATAAACGGTCTTGTGTATTCCAATAGTGGACAATTGGCATAGCGTTGGTGGTTAAAGGTATTAAGGTATATGGGCGCAATAAAAAGTGGTATTGCAAGGGGGGTTCATAAATTTGAGCAGTAAAAGTGGCTTCATCACTAGAATAAGAACGTGCTGGGTCTAAGGTTTTAGGTGAGCTGGCAAAAGTTCCGTAATAATAATTGGCGGTAGCAGGGGTTTTGTGGGGATTATTCCAGGAGTTTTCGCGGCAAGCGCTGAGTGCCAGTCCAAGTAAAACGAGCAGTATCCCCGTCCCGAAATAGGTTATTTTCCTGATAAGTTGCATGTAGCGTCCATGTCTAAAGCAATGAATGACTTGATTGTATGCTATTTGTGATAACCTTGCTACACTAGGGCACTTAGAGTCCGACTTTAAAATTCAAGGGGCAAACCTATGCAACCTAAGGTTCCCAAAAATGAATCATTACAAAGCACGCTTAAGCAGGATAAATTTGCTCGATTTCATGTCGCGAGTGTATCTTCTAGTTCAAATAAGCAGCCCTCGATGAGATAAAATTTTTTAAACTCAAAATAGTTGACAGCTATTTATAAACCGTTATGCTTTTGCAAGGAGTTTAATTTTTTTGTGAGTATTGTAATGAACACCAATAACCCTTCTATCGTTTCCAATAAATTAACTTTGGCCAAGCGTATTGGCAAGAAAGTAATGTATCGAGTGAATAAAACAGAAAATCCACCTACTGAAGCGGCTGCTAAAACCCCTGAACAAAAGCAATCTACCAAATCTGTTCCATCTATGGATCCTCAAGCACTTAAAGTTTTGCATCAGCAGCAAATACAAACACTGTTAGCTTGGTTAGAAGAAAAGTACCCAAATTGTTTTAATTCTCAAGCAAAAAAACCGCTCAAAATTGGTATTCATAAAGAATTGCACCGGTTGCATCCTGAGGTTAGTCATCGTAGTTTAACACGAACCTTACGAGCATATATACGCTCACAAGATTATTATGAGGCTGTTCTCAAGGAGAAAAAGCGTTACGATTTAGAAGGAAAACCCTGCGAAACAATTCGCAAGGGTGATAAAAGCCAGGCCAAAGTATTGTTAGAGGAATAGAATGGCTGTGTAAGCGCCGGATAGGTATAAAACATCATGTTAAATAAGGATGGCTCACCTAAGAAGGGCAAAAGTGAAAAACAAGAAAAAAAAGAAAAATTAAAACAGTTATTTGACGCCATTAAAATAGGTGATACTGCTAAATTTAAAACATTATTTTCTCGTGAATATGTAAATAGTAAATATAAATTCATCGATGAGGGTATGCATTATGATGTTACCTTATTATTTTGGGCAATAAAGCATAAGCAATTTCCAATAGTCATTTTATTATTAGTTAGTGGGGCTAGTCCTAACACATCTATTACTATTCAAAATCAACCAGGGACACTTTTTACGGCCGTTTTAGCAGCAGTTGTCATTAATAATTCTCATGAGTATGATCCTTTTATTCTACAAATGATTCGCAATCAAGCGGATATTACTACTGTGTTGTCCAATACAAATTTAAGACAAGGGTATTTAAATTTCTTATGTCGCAATAAGGAAAAAATGCTAGGAGTTTTTGTTGCTCAATGTGAGCTATTGATGCAAGCAGCCATTCAAAGCAATGATTTAAATCTTGTTGAAATATTGATAACGAATTATTTCCCCAATAAGGAAAGAAATGCTCATTTTATTGATTATGCTGTAAGATGTCGTAGTATAAATGTTTTGGAAAAATTAATTAATTTTTATTATGATTGCCCCTTAGTTCATTGGGCTTTCCACCAATACCTTTTGCTAAAATCTAAAAGTCTTTCCGCAAAAGAAAGAGAAACCCCTGCATATCTTTTTCAAAAATCTAAAAATCTTACCCCGGAAGAAAGAGAATCCTCTGCTAAAACTACCAGAGAAATTATCATGAGGAGGAAAAAACTCATCAATGAGCTTCACCAAGATGCGAGTTTACTTCATTCGGCAGTACTTGTTGAAGAGACGGAATTTGTAAAGTTTTTACTTAACATAGGCGCTGACCCGAATATAAAAACAAAAGATCAGGTAACCCCTCTCTACTTCGCTTGTGAAGGAAATCGACTCGCAATATTGGAATTATTATTAGAAAAAGGAGCCAATCCCAATCAACTGTGTGCTCTTCCTATGTACCAGTGCCCTCTTTATGTTGCCCAGGCTCTTCGCCAATATGGATGCAATGAGGAAACTTTAAAGCAATTTAAACAGGTGAGGGCGAGAATGGATGGCCATCATATTAAGAAACTAGAAGGTGATTATTACCTAGACGTCCTTATCAATCGAGAAAAAATACCACTGCGTGTTAAGGTAACGCATGAATTAAGAATATTCAGTAGTGAAGCGCGCGTATTGCTATTTTCTTTAGCTGCTGATGACGAGAAAAATAAACAATATAAGTTATACATTGCTGGTATATTCTAGCCCAATGGATTACATGAATTGAAGGACGAAAAAACTATTCAACATAACCAAAACATCAATATAAATCAGCATCTTATTAAAATAATTTTAGTTTCTACTTTTACGAATATTCCAAAACCGATTAATGAACAAATAATGAAAGTAAGCAATCGCTGAGTTATTTATATTATTTATTTTGCATCTTCTCTAATTCTTCCCAACGGCTGTAGGCATTTTTTAATTCACTCGAAATTTGTTTAAGTCTTTCCATTTTTTCGGTTATTGCCTCTGGATTTTTCTTATAGAATTGAGAGTTAGCAGAAAGTTGCTGCAATTCCGCTTGTTCGGCTTCTAATTTCTCAATGCGTTGCGGTAATTCATTAAGTTCCTTTTGCTCTTTATAGCTTAATTTTTTTCTTTGTTCGGTTTTTTCTATAATTAGCTTTTCCATATCTGACTTTGCGGGAGGGGAGGGTATAACCGCTGTAGGCTTTCTTTGACGTAACCAATCTTGATAACCACCCATATATTCTTGGATTTTGCCATTTCCTTCAAAAACCAAGGTGCTTGTTACTACTTTATCTAAAAAATCACGATCATGGCTGACCAAGAGTAAGCTGCCTTGATATTGAACAAATAATTCTTCAAGTAATTCCAGGGTTTCAATATCTAAATCATTGGTTGGTTCGTCCATTACCAGTAAATTAGTTGGACGGCTGAATAAACGTGCTAGCAGTAACCGATTGCATTCACCGCCCGATAAGGCTTTAACTGCTGTTAAGGCTCGGCGTGGTGAAAATAAAAAATCAGCAAGGTAACTCATAATGTGTCGTTTATGGCCATTAATCTCGATGAAATCACCACCATAGGTTATATTGTCAGCTACGGTTTTTTCAAAATCGAGAGCAGCACGTAATTGGTCAAAATACCCAATTTCGAGTTTAGTACCATGAATGACTGTTCCTTGTTGTGGAGCAATGTTTTTTAATAAAATATTCAGCAAAGTGCTTTTGCCAATCCCATTTGGACCAATTAATCCGATGCGATCGCCTCGCATAATTCGCAAGGAAAAATCTTTGATAATATATTGATTATTATATTGTTGAGTGAGATGTTTGGCTTCAATCACGACTTGGCCGGATTTATTAGCTTCATTCATGCTAAAGTTGACATTACTCACCACTTCACGTCGTTTACTACGTTCGATACGCAAAGCTTCTAAGGCTCGTACACGACCTTCATTGCGAGTGCGGCGAGCTTTTATCCCTTGGCGAATCCATTTTTCTTCTTGCGCTAATTTCTTATCAAATTCGACATTTAATTTAGCTTCAGCCTGTAGCATTTCTTCTTTGCGGCGCAAAAAATTTTGATAATCTCCTGGCCAGGAAGTTAACTGACCACGGTCTAATTCAATGATCCGAGTTGCTAAGCGTTGTAATAAGGCTCGATCATGTGAAATAAAAATTAAGCCTATATTTGAAGATAATAATTGATCTTCTAACCACTGAATAGCTTCAATATCTAAATGGTTGGTAGGTTCATCCAGCAATAGTAGTTCCGGATCGGTCACCAAGGCTTTTGCCAAAGCGACACGGCGTTGCCAACCGCCTGACAGCTCTGCCATTCTCCATTCGGGATTTAGCTCTAAACGGCTTAAGATAGTTGCAATTTTCTGGTCAAATTGCCAGCCATTTTGCGCATCAAGCAATTTTTGTAACTGTTCCAGTTTGTGCAAATCTTCTATGGTATGAATACGTGATAAGCGATGGGTTAGCGCATGGTAATCAGCTAGTAACTTGCCATTTTCTGCTAATCCTTCAGCAACGAACTCAAAAACAGTACTTGAGGTTTTTTCAGGCAATTCCTGTGCCAATCGAGCTAAACGTAAATTGGGCTTGCGCCAAACTATGCCACTATCAGGTAGTTCTGTCCCTTCGATTACCTTGAGTAATGAAGATTTGCCTGCCCCATTTCGGCCAATTAAACAAATGCGTTCGCCGCTAGCCACTTGCAACTTTATTTGATCGAGAAGAGGATCCAACCCAAAGGCTAGAGAAACGTTATCCAGTGTAATTAAATTTTGGCTATTCATCACATAATCAATAAGATAGGTATGCTTTGTACTTGTAACAGCTTAGCACCCTTTGCCGTGAGTTGCCAAATGATCTCCTTTCCCCTGCAGGAGCGTTGTTAAATAATTCCCTCGATTTACAAGGAGAAGCAAATAATTCCATTCCCCTCAAGGTCGTTGTTGAATAAATCGAAGGCTTATTCAGGTTGCAAAAGGGGTTGTGCAATGTTGATGGTTCTTTAGTTACCTAAGATCCATTGCGTTGCCTCAGTCAGTGAATGTGCTGTGAAGTTGGCTGCCACGGCGGGTTTTTTTTCCGCATAACCTCGATCAATCCAGACGGTTTTACAACCTGCATTTTGCCCAGCACCCACATCACGCCAACGATCACCAATCATATAACTTTTGGCCAAATCTATCTTATATTTTCTTGCAGCCTCGAATAAAAGACCTGGTTTTGGCTTGTAACAATCACTATTTTCGAAATAACAAATGAAGACATCATCCAGGGGCAATTCCTCACGCATTTTGTTATAGATCGCGTCCACTTCCGCTTGCGTCATTAAGCCGTGTTCAATGTCTGGTTTATTTGTTACACAAATTAATAAATAGCCTGCGGCTTTTAATTTATATAATGATGGTTTAACTTCATCAGGAATCTCTAATTCAGCGACGCTTGTGGGAGCAAATGGCATTCCATCTTTGATGATTGCCTTATTTAAAACGCCATCAGAGTCGAAAAATATCGCTTTTTTAGACATTAAATGTACACCTTTGTGGGTTGAAAATTTTCATTAAAAAAACTATACCCATCTTGATGGTGTAATGGGTATATCTGTTACGTACTCGTCAGTCTTAATTTTCCGGCTGCTGCCTGATCGAGATACCAAATTGTTTTTCTATGGATACTATGAATCAACTGTGCAGGATAATGCAGCGGATCAGTTTGGCCTTCTAATACTTCCCATACCGCAGTTGCTTTATTCGCCCCTGTGACTAAAAAAATAATGTCCATCGCATTGTTAATAGCATTCGGTGTGAGTGTAATTCGATACTTATTGGATTTCGAAACAAAAAGCGATGTAACAAGCTGATTATTTTTATCGGAGGATGGATTTTCTAGATAGTGCATCACGATATCACTTAAAGGCATTAGAGAAGCTGTATGGGCATTATCACCAAGCCCAAGATACAATAAATCAAACTGAGGGAAGGTATTATCCTTAATGTGAAATGCTCTCCTTAATGTTTGTTCATAATCCTTTGCGGCCTCTTTTGGATCTTTGAATTCAGTCGGAATTCGATAAACATTTTCTGGATTAACGGGTACCTTCGAGAATAAATGCTCATATGCCATGCGATAATTACTGGCTGCGTCATCAGAAGGAACATAACGTTCATCGCCAAAGAAAAATCGAATTTGGCACCAAGGAATACTATATTTATGGTATTCAACACCCGTTAATGTATCGAAAAATAATTTTGGCGTGTTGCCGCCAGCAAGTACTACGGAAAATGTCCCTTTATCATTGACACCAGCCACCGCGCGATGAGCAAAATCATTTGCGGCAAATTGAAATAAATCATTAGCGCTAGGGAATATTGTAATTTCTTTATTTTTCGTCATAGTAGCCATTTTCGGCCATCTTTCAGCAATAAATCATCTGCTTCTTTTGGACCCCAAGTTCCGGGAGCATAGTTTGGAAAATCACGGGGAGGTAAAGCACCCCAAACATCCAAAATAGGCTGCACTAAAGCCCATTCTGTCTCAACCATCGCTGCTCTCTTGAATAGCAAATGATCGCCATTCATGCAATCGTACAATATAGTCTCATATCCGGTTTGTGGTTCAATACCAAAGTAATCGCTATATTTAAACTTCATATCAACCTGACCTAATTGTAACTCGGGGCCTGGGATTTTCGCATTAAATTGTAGTGAAATACCTTCATCCGGTTGAATATATATGCGCAATAGATTGGGCGTTACTTTGTGTTCGCATCCACTAAACAAAGCAGAAGGACCCGATTTAAATTGAATGATTATTTCAGATGTGCGGGCTTTCAGATGTTTTCCAGTGCGTAAATAAAAAGGGACATGCAGCCATCGCCAATTATCCAGATATAATTTTAGTGCCACATAGGTTTCGACAGATGAATCGGGGGCTACATTTTTTTCGGAACGATAACCCAATACTTCTGTAGTATCAATTGTACCTGGTCCATATTGACCACGGACCGTTTGGTTCAATACTTGTTTTGGTGTCAGTATCTCCACAGCGCGCAGCACTTTTTCCTTCTCACTTTGAATATAATCAGCAGTAAATGCTATGGGAGGCTCCATCGTTATTAAACTCAACATCTGAAACAAATGATTCGGCACCATATCGCGTAAAGCGCCAGCGTGTTCGTAATAATTGCCTCTTAACTCAATGCCTAAAACTTCTGTCACAGAAATTTGAATATTGTCTATATACAAACGATTCCAAATGGGTTCAAATAAGCCGTTCGAGAAACGAAACGCAAGTATGTTTTGTACGGTTTCTTTACCCAAAAAATGATCGATACGAAATATTTGGCTTTCATTTACTACAGCAAGTAATTCTTGATTCAATTTTTTTGCAGAAGCCAGATCATGCCCAAAAGGTTTTTCGACGACGATACGTCTAAAATAACTACCATCTCCTTCTGAAAGCAATTGTGCTTTGCCAAGTTCTTTCGCAATTGTAGACATAAATTGTGGAGGAGCCGCAAAATAAAATAACCAATTCTTGCTGGCTTTCTCAGAAGCAAGTGTTGTCAGTTTCTTTTTTAAAAGAGTATAAGATTTCGGATCAGAAAAATCTCCCGAGATATAATAAACACGATTTACTAGCGACAGAGCAAATTTCTTAACCTTTGGGTCAGTAATAAAATCATTAATGTCTTTTATCAATTGTTGACGAAAAGATTCGTCATTATACGGCTCCTTGGCAACCCCAACGATGCAAAAATTTTCATCTAATAATCCGTCACTACCCAAATTGCAAATTGCAGGATAAAGCAGACGCTTTACTAAATCGCCTGCAATCCCAAAAATTATTAATATGCAGGGATTGGCGGGTTTTCGAATGGGTTGTGGTGCATTTTGTGCAGGCGATAAATTATTCTGTTGATCCATCATTAATCTCCATTTTTACCACAATAATGACATTCCATGCTAACATAAATCTGTTCTTTCCTAAAACGACTGAAAGGTATAGTTCCAGGGCAAACGCATTTAAAATATGCCATGCCAGGCTCCCAAGCGCCGACGCCACGCTCCCAAGCGCTGACGTGCCGCGGCTTGTCCGCGGCATCCAGGCTTTTAACACAGGGATGAGTGAAGAACATTCAGGGTATAAATCCAACTTGGTGTGATTGATAGGAAGCAATTTGCAAATTGGGATCGTGTGGATGCCGCGGACAAGCCGCAGCACGTCGGCAGTGAGGAGAAGGGACATGTTTTAAATGCGGGAGTTCTGGGCATAGTACTGAATGAACAGTTAAGGATCAGACATTCATGGCAAGGAAAGTGAGTCCTTTTGCGGGAAAACCAGCGAAAATTGCGATGCTGATTGATGTGCCGAAGCTCATCACCGCTTATTACACGGAAGTGCCTGACCCATCCATCATGGAACAACGTGTTTTATTCGGTACGTCAGGGCACCGTGGTTGCGCATTTAATAAGACTTACAATGAATGGCATATTCTTGCCATTAGTCAGGCAATTTGCTTATTTCGGATGCAGCATAAGATCGATGGCCCACTGTTTCTTGGTATTGATACGCATGCTCTTTCTGTTCCTGCTTTTGCCAGCACGCTTGAAGTGCTATCGGCCAATGGCGTGGAAGTCATGATTTCTGAGCGTGATGAATATACTCCAACTCCCGTTATTTCCCACGCAATCCTTACCTACAATCGAGCTCGTACGACGGGTTTCGCTGATGGAATTGTCATTACACCTTCTCACAATCCCCCTCACGATGGAGGTTTCAAATATAATCCTCCCCACGGCGGCCCCGCTAATCTTGAAATAACTAACTGGATTGAAAAAAAAGCCAATGAGTTTCTTGAGAATAAGCTCAATGGCATTAAAAGAATCTCTTTTAGCAAGGCTCTTCATGCCACCACAACACATCGCTATGATTATCTCACCAGTTATGTGAACGATCTTGGCAGCGTAATTGATATGGATGCCATCCGAAGCGCAAATATTCACTTAGGTGTTGACCCTCTAGGCGGTGCTGGCGTGCATTATTGGGAACCGATCGCTGAGCGTTATGGCTTAAATCTGACCGTTGTTAACAAGATCGTTGATCCAACCTTTCGCTTCATGACAGTGGATTGGGACGGCCAGATCCGAATGAATCCCGCATCACCTTATGCCATGGCAAAATTAGTGAAATTGAAAGACCGCTTTGACATTGCTTTCGCTTGCGATACCGATCATGATCGATACGGAATTGTCACACGGCAAACGGGTCTGTTACCACCGAATCATTATTTTTCTGTTGCCATTTTCTATCTTTTCAAACATAGAGCGAAATGGCCGAAGTCAAAGGCGGTCGGTAAAACAATAGTCTGCAGTCAAATGATTGATCGGATCACAGCGAAACTGGGCCATGCTCTCTATGAGGTGCCCGTTGGCTTCAAATGGTTTGTCGATGGCATGCTCGATGGTTCTCTTGGATTTTGCGGTGAAGAAAGTGCTGGGGCTTCATTGAGTCGTTTGGATGGCAGTGTGTGGACGACAGATAAAGACGGCATTGTGCCTGCTTTATTAT
>JBAUEV010000046.1:0-2831 GCA_049678805.1 Gammaproteobacteria bacterium | reverse complement strand
CTGAAAACGACACTTACACGGCATTCTAAAAATAAGAAATATGCAACAACGCCGAACAAGTCGCGGCACGTCGGCGAGAGGGATCGTGAAGTTAGGTTCTGAATCTGTAGCAAAATGCTTACCAGGTTATTTTTCATGCTTCAAAGTCAACATAAAACTACTATAACAAGTGGTATTACCATCTCGGGACATCTCAATATTGGCGGCTATATTGGTGCATTAAAGCAGTGGCTTGCTTTACAAAATCATTATCGCTGTATATTTTTTCTTGCTGATATGCATGCTATTACCGTGCGTCAAGACTCACAATTATTGCGTGAGCGGGCCTCTGAAATGCTAGCGCTTTATATCGCCTGTGGCATTGATCCTGAGAAAAACATTCTCTTTGTACAATCACATGTACCTGCAACCAATCAACTTTCCTGGATTTTAAATTGTTTTACCTACATGGGCGAACTTAATCGCATGACCCAATTCAAAGATAAATCACGTCGTCATGCAGCCAATATCAATGTGGGATTGTTTGATTATCCAGTGTTAATGGCAGCCGATATTCTATTATACGATACCAATTTAGTACCGGTAGGTGAAGATCAAAAACAACATTTAGAGTTAACCCGTGATCTTGCGATGCGATTTAATAGCTTGTACGGTGATATTTTTACAATTCCTGAACCCTATATTCCTGAACTGGGGGCACGCATTATGAGTTTGCAAGACCCCAACAAAAAAATGTCCAAATCGGATGAAGATCCTAATAATTATCTGACCTTGCTTGATGCACCTGACCAAATACGCAATAAAATCAAACGTGCAATAACCGATTCTGGTAAAGAAGTTCGCTATGACCAAGAACAAAAACCGGGTATTGCTAACTTACTCACTATTTTTTCTGCCATTACCCAGCAATCCATTCCACAACTAGAACAAAATTATACGGGTAATGGATATGGGGTTTTCAAAAATGACCTGGCGGAAGCATTAGTAGCATTTTTAGCGCCTATCCAAGAACGGTATAGTGAAATTCGACAAGAAGCTGGGTATTTACAAAAAATTATGCAGCAAGGTTCAGAGAAAGCGCAGCAATTGGCTGCAAAAAAACTACAACAAGTGTATGAAGTCATTGGGTTTATTAAATAGACTTTTTTCAAAATTCATTAATAAAGAAATTTTGCGATCATGAAAAAAACCTTTTTGTTTTACGATATTGAAACATCTGGACGTAACCCAGCATTCGATCAAATTTTGCAATTTGCCGCAATTCGTACTGATCTTAATTTGAATGAATTGGAACGTCACGAGTTATTAATAAAGTTATTGCCAGATGCTGTGCCGGCACCACGCGCGCAGTTAATTCATCAAATTCCCCTCAGTGCATCATTGAGCGGTACCCTTGAAATTGAAGCAATGCAGCAAATTCATCAATGGGTTAACACCCCAGGAACAATTAGCATTGGCTATAATAATTTGAGTTTTGATGATGAATTTCTTCGTTTTGCTTTTTATCGGAATTTATTGCCGCCTTATACACATCAATATGCCAATCAATGTGGCCGGGCTGATCTTTATCCTATCTTATTACTTTATTTTTTGTTTAAACCCGATGTCTTGCATTGGCCAGAACGCAATGGTAAACCCAGCTTAAAACTCGAACATTTAAGTAAAGCCAACCAATTAGCAGAAGGTCCTGCACATCAAGCAATCACCGACGTATTAGCCACCCTCGCTTTGGCACGACGCCTAGCCAAAGAATCCGATATCTGGCAATACGCTCTCGATTATTTTGAAAAGAAAACAGCCACTGAACGTACTAACAAATTAACGCAAGCTAAGATTGGTTCTAATTCTTATCCGCTTGCACTCTACGTAGACGGTAGCTTGGGCTATGAACTGCAGTTTATATGTCCAGTGCTTGGGCTTGGTTCTCACCGCCATTATAAAAATCAAACTTTGTGGCTACGTTTGGATAAGCCCGAATTAACTGCGACCACGACTGAAAATCTTACCCAAACGACTTGGGTTATGCGCAAAAAAATCAATGAAACCGGGTTCTTGTTACCGATGCAACCGCGTTTTTTACAAGTATTAGGCGCCGAACGGCAAACCATCATGGCGCATAATCAAAACTGGCTCAATCGGAATTCCGACCTATTGGAAAAAATTGTTGAGTATTATCTTGAATACCGCTATCCGGAAATACCTAATTTAGATATAGATGCTGCTTTATATCAAATTGGGTTTTATTCTGATGGCGAACAAAGCTTATGTGTGCGTTTTCATCAAGAACTCCCAGATAAAAAAATATTATTTATTGACAAGTTTCAAAATCCTAATTTACGAGCTCAAGCCATTCGTCTTATTGCGAGGCATTATTTTGAACATTTACCCGAGCAATATCGAGAAGAGTATTTGGCTTATTTACAGAAAGTAAACCCGCAGCATCCCAATGAAGCGCCGCTAGATTTTCGTGGCGAGCACCGCTTAACACCTAAGGCGGCGTTACAAGAAATTGCCGAATTAAAATCCTCGGGCGATTTAACCAGTAAGCAGATAGAGTTGTTAAATGAGTTGGAGCAGTATTTAAGAGGTGTCTTTTTGTTATCTGACACCTAAACATACTCACCGCCGACGTGCTGCGGCTTGTCCGCAGCATCCAGAAAACGGTGGGAAAAAGCTGTCGTTGCGAGGTCGCTTTTGGCTAAAGCAATCCAGAAACTGGATGCCGCGAACAAGTCGGCTTTGTTGCATATTTTCTTATTTTTGGAATGCCGTGTGGGTGTCGTTTTCAGACAAAACTGCATCCTGCGGTCGGAGAATACATCCCTGTATTC
>JBAUEV010000045.1:0-1503 GCA_049678805.1 Gammaproteobacteria bacterium | reverse complement strand
CTTACTTTAGAGTATTTTTCATTGGATATTGAAGCGTTATCAAGATTAATAAAGTTAAAAAAATTATCTATTGCGGGCTTACTTTTGAAAGAACCAGAAATAGATAACATTATTAATCTTCTCCAGAAACTTCCCAATTTAGAAGAGTTGAGTCTTGAGCAGAGCCAATTTCAGTCAGACACTAAGTGTGAAGAGGTCGTGAACAGATTAGCAAAGGCTATATGTCAACATCCTCGTTTAATGGAGTTTTATGAGGATTCAGATACGAAATTAGAACTGAAAAAATCACAATTGGGGATGAGTGGCGAATTATTTAACGCATTTGAGCTTAAGAAACAATGCTATCTATTGCAAAAACATTGGGAGAGGGAGGGTAGTTCTCTCAAAGAGAAATGTGTCCAAGTGTTGCTAAAAAATAATCTGTTTGTTGGCAATAGCCCACTCTTGCAACATTCTTTTTTTACCAGTCCTGATGTTTTGAATAATGAGTTAAAAATGATTTTAGAGGACAACATGAAGCCGGTAGTACATGCCAATATTGTCAGGGTTATTAGCTATATTGATTGGTATTTTTCAAATTCAAATATTAACTTTAACCACAAGTTAAAGGAGCCGTTTAAAGAGCAGCTTTTCAACACATTTTATGAATGGCTTAAGGAGTCAACCCGCCAACCAAATGAAGAAATAACAGTGTCTCTTTTTGATATGGCAAATAATCAGGCTATTGGCTTCCCTGTTAACAACACGGAGACGTTATTGCAGACTATTGTGGTTCCTCAAGTCATGATGCGAGTAAACGGTGATTTAAAAGTCATAAGTCCACAGGGTGAGAGTACTTTTTTTATAAAGGATTTATTGGTTGATGCCCCGCAAAGAGTGCTTGGTAAATGCAAATTTGAAGATATAGCCGATGATAGTGGCGTAGCCTTGAAGCTGCGTTAGTTGAATCAAGAGGTAAGCTTTACAGCAAAGACGGAGGTAAAATCACAGCGTAGGAGATATGACAATGCTAAAACGAGATATTTCGACTACAAATGTGTTAATCGCTGCCGCGGGTGGCATGATTGGTTCTGGCTGGCTATTTAGCCCTTTCATTAGTGCTCAAATTGCCGGCAGCAATGCTTTAATAAGCTGGATTCTTGCGGCAATTTTTATGTTATTTATTGCCCTGCCGTTATGTGAACTAGGCGCAATGCTGCCCATTTCTGGGGGGATGGCTAACTATCCTACTTTTACTCACGGCAAGGAAGTGGGATTTTTATTTGCCTGGGTTTCCTGGTTATCCTATGTAGTCATGACCCCGATTGAGATTCAAGCGATTCTCCAATACGGCAGCCATTTTTTCCCCATGCTAACTGTCAAAGAAGTTGGGGTGCTTAAACTATCCGGTTATGGTTATATTGCCGCTATTGCCATTATGTTTTTTGTAGTGTTACTCAATACTTTTGGCATTAAACTGCTAGCAGAATGTAATAAATATGCCAGTATTATTAAGTTTGCGGT
>JBAUEV010000044.1:0-4016 GCA_049678805.1 Gammaproteobacteria bacterium | reverse complement strand
CTTATTAACCAAGTGCGTGGTAAGTAATTTGTGTTTTAACCCAGATGAGCAAAACAGTACCGGATAATCTTACTTTCCAAGGCATTATTTTTACTTTACAACGGTATTGGGCAGAACAAGGTTGTGTGATTGTCCAACCGTTGGATATGGAAATAGGGGCAGGTACGTTTCATCCAGCCACTTTCATGCGCAGTATCGGCCCTGAGCCTTGGTTTGCAGCGTATGTGCAACCCTCGCGTCGCCCAAGCGATGGTCGTTACGGCGACAATCCCAATCGTACCCAACATTACTACCAATTCCAAGTTACCCTCAAACCATCGCCATTGGAAATTCAAGAACTTTATCTTAATTCATTGCGTGCATTAGGCATTGATCCATTAGTGGATGACATTCGTTTTGTCGAAGACAATTGGGAATCACCCACCTTAGGTGCGTGGGGTTTGGGTTGGGAAGTATGGCAAAATGGCATGGAAATTTCGCAATTTACCTACTTTCAACAAGTGGGTGGCTTAGAATGCTCGCCTGTTACGGGCGAGATTACCTATGGTTTGGAACGCCTGGCAATGTATCTGCAAGGCAAAGCAAGCATGTTCGATTTAGTATGGGCGAATAACCCTATGGGTGTTGTTACTTATGGCGATGTGTTTCATCAAAACGAAGTAGAAATGTCGGCCTATAATTTTGAATTTGCTGATGTGCCGACTTTACTCCAGCAATTCAATGTCTATGAACAACAATGCCAACAATTACTGGCTGCTGATTTACCATTACCTGCTTATGAAATGGTATTAAAAGCTTCGCACACATTTAATTTATTAGATGCCCGGCGCGCTATTTCAGTAACCGAACGCCAACGTTACATTTTACGCGTACGTAGTTTAGCATCCGCAGTCGCCCGAGCTTACTACACGATCCGCGAAAAATTAGGTTTCCCGTTGTTGAAGGGATAAGAAAAATATGACAACAACCCATGATTTTCTCATTGAAATTGGCACCGAAGAATTACCTGCACGTTCTTTACACATGCTTTCACAGGCTTTTAGTAATCATTTAACAACGCAATTACAAAAAGCTGAATTATCGTTTAATGCCGTTCATTCTTATGCAACACCACGGCGATTGGCAGTCTTAATTACGGATTTGGCTAGCACTCAAAAAAGCCATATGCAAGAACGCAAAGGTCCAGCCGTTAGTGCGGCGTTTAATGCGGATGGTAAACCAACGTCCGCTTGTTTAGGGTTTGCACGCTCTTGTGGAATACCTGTTGAACAATTACAAGTTGAAAAAACTGCTAAAGGTGAATGGTTAGTTCACCGTTATGAACAACCCGGCGAAAGCACAGAAAAATTATTACCTTCATTAGTTCACCAAACCATTACACAATTGCCTATTCCACGTCCCATGCGTTGGGGCACACGTCACGTGAGTTTTTTGCGACCCGTTCATTGGGTAGTGATGTTGCTTGATGACAAATTAATCGAGGCTGAATTTTTTGGTTTAAATACGACACGGCAAACGCGTGGTCATCGTTTTCATCATCCCCAAGGAATTAATATTCGGCATGCAAAAGATTATACGGATTTATTGATGACAACCGGCAAAGTCATTGCTGATTTTAATACACGTAAAGAAAATATTCGCACGCAAGTGGAAAAAATCGCTGGAAAAAAAGGCTGTAATGCGAAAGATCCTGGTGCAGAGTTATTAGATGAAGTAACTGGCTTAGTTGAATGGCCAGTGGCATTATTAGGTAATTTTTCAGAGCATTTTTTAGAACTACCAAAAGAAGTGTTAATTACTTCCATGCGCCAACATCAAAAATGTTTTGCTTTATTAGATCGAAATAACAAACTGGCGCCACATTTTATTACTATTGCTAACATTGAAAGTAAAAATCCCCAACAAGTCATTGCTGGCAATGAAAAAGTGATGCAAGCACGATTATCGGACGCGGCATTTTTCTATCACCAAGATCGCAAACATCGTTTAGAAAGCCGGCTAGAAAATCTAAAAACCATTATTTTTCAGCAGCAATTAGGTTCCTTGTATGATAAAGCATTACGCATTTCACAATTAAGTGATTATATCGCCAATTTATGGAGCAATATAAACCATGAGCAGGTCAAGCGAGCAGGCTTGCTGGCGAAAGCAGATTTATTATCTGCAATGGTAGGGGAATTTCCTGAATTACAAGGCATTATGGGCTCTTATTATGCGCGCGCAGATGGCGAGCCAGAAGAGGTGGCAAATGCTATTTACGAACATTACCAACCGCGCGGTGCGAACGATAAATTACCTGAATCAGCGATCGGATGTGTGTTAGCTATTGCTGATCGGGTTGATACTTTGATAGGTATTTTTGGCATCAATCAAGCACCCACTGGGGAGAAAGACCCATTTGGCTTGCGCCGTGCAGCATTAGCTATTTTACGAATTATTATTCAATATAAACTGCCGTTGGATTTGAAAAAATTATTAGAAAAAGCGCAGCAACAATATCAAGATCAAGTTGCATTACCGAATGCACAAGCGGTTGACCAAGCGTTAACATTTATTTTTGAACGTTTACGTGCTTGGTATGCCGAACAACAAATTACGCCTGATGTATTCGCGGCAGTATCAGCACTTAAGCTGACCCAGCCATTGGATTTTGATCTGCGTATTAGAGCGGTACAGCATTTCAAGCAGTTACCTCAAGCCGCTGCACTTGCTGCTGCTAACAAGCGAGTCAGTAATATCTTGAAAAAAGAGGATAGTATTTTCGCCCATGCTCAAGTGAATCCTGCTTTGTTGGAAGAAGAAGCTGAACGTGACTTGCAAAATGTATTGGAACAAAAAAATAAAGAGGTGGAGCAACTGTGCCGGCAAACACTCTATACGGAAGCACTAAGTAGTCTGGCGTCGCTGCAGCAACCCATTGATCTTTTTTTTGATACAGTATTAGTGATGACGCCGGATGAAAATTTGCGCCGTAATCGGTTAGCATTGTTAAATCAATTACGCCAACTGTTTCTACAAATCGCCGATGTTTCCCTATTACAGGGGTAGGATAATTAGTCAAACGTTAAAAACCCGTCATTGCGACCCCGAGCGCTAGCGAAGGGGGAAGCAATCCAGGTTTCAAAGTTTGCAAGCCGATATGGGGATGAGGACCCACACGAAGCCCTTTCGTATTTTTTAAATCTAAAGGCCCAAAATGATCCAGAAAGCACCATGCTCCGATCGTTTTTCGGTCATGGTGGGGAAGTGCGCGACGAATTGTTATATTATCCCCAACTTGTGCGGTCCTAGTTTTTATTTTTTGACTTTTTGCTTTTGGAGATAAAGCGAGACATTCTTTTGAATTAAATATATTTGGTGTTTTTATTAAATCACTCATGTTTAAACCTTAGGTGTACATGTTCATTTTTTTGAAAAATATTGATTAAACCATTAACTAAACTAGCAAATGGCATATCAAGTCCAGTATACACCTCCATATATCCATTTCCTACGGCAGTGATGGCAGGCAAGCGCCTAGAAAAGCAAGTAAAATTCCTGTATTATGGCGCCCTATTGTGTGATCCACACATTATCCAAGCGCCCGTAGCTCAGTTGGATAGAGTACCTGGCTACGAACCAGGTGGTCGGGAGTTCGAATCTCTCCGGGCGCGCCATTTTAAGATTCGTTAACGTCCAGTGAAGTTGCACCGCACGAAAAACATATTATGATTTTGAAGAATGCGCATTCTTATATTGGTAGGTATTTGAACAATGTAAATCAGATCTGAACCCTGAGTGCCCTTTGCTACACACCCATCTCCTCTGTCGTTGAGTGCGACTAGGTATGAGGCCCTTCGAGACGCGGCACGTTGTGCCGCTCCTCAGGGCGAACGGGTTTACGGGATTGGTACAAGGTGTGTACCATACGCGGCACGTTGTGCCGCTCCTCAGGGCGAACGAGTTTACGGGATGGTACAAAAGATGCGTACCATACGCGGCACGTTGTGCCGCTCCTCAGGGCGAACGGGTTTACG
>JBAUEV010000043.1:0-3421 GCA_049678805.1 Gammaproteobacteria bacterium | reverse complement strand
GGGGGGGGGGTCGGTAGGGATCACTCGTAAAGTGAGTTGAATACCAGGATGACCTTCTACTTGGCAACCGGTACCGTTAACTCGATAGCGATAGCGATCTGTGCGATTAGGGCGAAATTCATAATGAGTGTCTACGTCTTTACCACTCAGAATTTGTGCAGTGCCATTGGGGCCGTAAATGGCATTAAGCATATCACCCACTTCAGTATTTGATAATTTGCGTTTAGTAATTTTAAATAGTTTGCCATAAACCTCAACAAACACAGGTTCGCCAGTTTGCAGGGTAATATCAGACGCATTTAAGCGATTGCAAAACGCTAGCAATTCATCTAAATATTGCGGCGTAAAACGCAATGGTTCATTAGGAAACACAAATGATTCGTTCATGGGTCTTCATTCTTAATAATCATGGGGCGCCAAGTTTTAGAATTGATATTCATCTGCGGAATTGCAGCAATACGTAAAACTTGGTCATTAATTCGTAGCGAATTGGCATCACCTGTAACACCTAAGTTAAGCCTGGAGACATAAGGTGGCGTTACCATATTTTGCGCTAGCAATTTGCGGTATAACACCATCCCCGCAAAATCGTGTTTTAATCGGCCTACATTGGCTGAAAAAATCTGATTAGCTTGATCCACGCCTTCTTGCCAACCCTCTTTGACACATTGATTCCATACGCGACGTTCTCGCCAGTTCTTGGGTAATAAGCCATTGGGCGGAGAGTCGGGAGGAGGGTAGCTCATCCATAAATAATCGCGCCATGTAGGGGCGGCCGTTACAAAGCGTGGGGGTTCTTGAATTTTATAAATTTTATCTGCTAATCGAATGGCACGATCATCGGCTAAATTTAAATTATTTTGCCCTTCGGCTAATACGGGCGGCAGGACATTGTCTTTAAGTAACATTTGGTTAAAGTCGAAAATACGATTGAGCGTTCTTTCTTCGCTAGTGAGTAACTTGTTAATATTTCGTGCTTGCCAAGAAAGTCCAGCCTGAGCACCGAAGCTGGTAGCATTGTCTTGAAGTATTTGTAAGCGTAAGGGAGTAATTTGGGCAGCCGAGGTGTCGGGGGAGATATTAAGCCCTGGCAGATGAATACCTACATCTTGATTTCGCGAGCTGGTACAGCCG
The DNA here is from genome assembly GCA_049678805.1 of Gammaproteobacteria bacterium. Taxonomy (GTDB): domain Bacteria; phylum Pseudomonadota; class Gammaproteobacteria; genus JBAUEV01. The sequence goes on along the minus strand of JBAUEV010000043.1, from coordinate 2,287 downwards.
CCTAAAATCAAACAGAGGCACAGGTATGCCAAGACTGGTTTTAGCTGTAGAATCGTCATGGCTGTTTTTTTACCTTAAGTAGCGGAGTTCAAGCACTCTGCTACCTGGATAAATCATAATAGTAGCTTTCTTTTGTGCTTGGTAACTAACATCCCGCAAAATATCAGCCAGTGGTATGCTTTGCGCATAGATAGCGACAATAACGGGTATAGCAGGTGCTCTGCCTAGGACACGCACACGGTAATTGGTTGCTTTGGCAATCTTTCTTATTAGTGGTTCAACAGGCCCCGTCCAATCTACAGAAGCGAGGCCATTCATACCGATTCTTACGGGATCAGTGGGTGGTGGAATTTTAGCTTGGGGATTTGCTGCTCGGTCGATGGCAGCAAGTTCTTGTAGAGACTGGCTTATGGAGACAGCAGCTTCTGCTAATTTGATATTCGCATTGGCGGCACTATTAGGGTTGTTGATAATAGTGTTATTAATAGCTTGGCGATTTACACAGCTCGATAATGCGAGTACGAGACCGAAAATAACAGGTATCCTTTTATGCTGCATAGGGTTGCTCAGTGATCGCTGAAATTTGTTAGCCCATTGAATCAAGAACATGATTAAACTGTCAAGCTGGAATAATAAAGTTTTAAAATCCTGTACCATTAATGTAGGGCTAGCGGAATCAAGGGTTTTAACGTTAAATAAAGATCCTTGATTCCACTACTGCTTCATCCGGGCTACTTACTAACACTGCATCAAAGGAAGGCTACTCTGAAGTCTATATCTTTAGCATTTGTGTTAAAATAAATTATTTGGCATGAGGAACTGATTATGGCAGAAATATCTTCAAGTGCCCATTGGCGCGATTCGGCAAGATCGCCTAAGTTTTTCATTTTTGATGCAAAAGCAGCTTTTCCATTATTGTTATTTTTAGTCCATATTCGTCTTTGGACATTCATTGTAGCGGTAGTCGCCTGGATGTTCTTTTCGATTCTAAATTATTATGGATTCTCCGTTGAGGTGTTCATCCGCTGGTTACGCTCTTCACTGGCGGGGCGGCGAAAAATCGCAGTTCCCTGGTGGATGGAATAGTCGATGGATCTTTCGCTAAAATTGCATGCTTTAGCCAAATCCCTTAAGGCTAATTTTACCTTAAACGGTAAGCCTATTAGCTATGAAAAAGTCTTTTCTACAACAGGTTTGTTACCCGGCCTTGCTAAAAGGGCCGATCAGCTCAGTTCACTGTGTTTGGGCTATGGAATTGGTGCTGCTTTTGAAGAAGTAGAAGATGCGACGTTGGGGGTACGAGTAAAATTTGACGAAGCAACCCCGGATCTGCTGCGTTTATTGTGTATTTGTGATGTGTTATGTGAGTTAATCCAGGCAGGCTCTTCACGGGATAGTACGTCTTTAGATGAGTTGATGTACGATTAGCTTGTTTAGTACGCGGTCAGGCAAAGCTTCAAACGAGCCCTCCAAGGCTTTTTATGTTCCTTTGGTATGATAAGGGCAGGGGGAAAACGCTGGGGAGGGATAATCCTATCATTTAGCCATCCGCCCTTCAAAATTAATAGATAAGTCATTGATAATATTATAGTTTTAATATATCGAATCTTGTCGGTTTTAAGGTTTCTTTAAGTTAAATATATTACAATATCATAATTGGTTATAGAGAAAATAAGTTGTAGGGGGCGAATCCGGCCTGAGCTCTGGTAAAGCGCTGAGGCAAATTAATCACGATTATAAGCGAGGTGTGAAATGGCACTAGATATCTACAAAAAAATTACTGAGATTCAGCAATCCTTAGCAGAGGCACGGAAAGTTATTGGCAAACTTATAGAACATAAAGAGCAGCAACTCAACAAGATAGATGGTCAGCCCGGAGTTGACAGGGCTGCGGTTAGTGAAAATATTGGAAAATTTAAAACATTAGTACCCCATATTGAGGGGGCTTTCTCCAAAGTACAAGAGATTGTTAAAGCACTAAACGTGAAACAGAATGAACAACCTGAAGTTAGACCAGGCAGCTAAATATGAGTAAATCAGCATTTTTTAACAAAGGTAACAAAAATAATATTTTGCCTATTGAAGCAACTGTTGGTCGTCAATTGATTGCTACTTTGCAAGGTTTATTAGCAGCAGGTGATTGGCAAAGCAGTATGTTGTTGCAGACGATAAGTAAGCAACTGCAAGCACATTGTGATGAACTTAAGCAGTGGTTAGATGAGAATAGCAAATTCGTAGAAATACATGAAAACGCTTTACAACAAGCTAAAACAGATGAACAAGTGAT
>JBAUEV010000042.1:0-9984 GCA_049678805.1 Gammaproteobacteria bacterium | reverse complement strand
TGCCGCTCCTCAGGGCGAACGGGTTTTTACGGCAAGCTTGCTGGATCTTGCATCCAGACCGCTGTTATATATTAGAAATAGCTATTTGTGAAAAATAAGATTAAGTAACTCTGGCGGAGAGAGAGGGATTCGAACCCTCGATGAAGTTTTTGACCCCATACTCCCTTAGCAGGGGAGCGCCTTCGACCAGCTCGGCCATCTCTCCAGAGTCCTGTATTATATCCATCGTCGGAAATTAGGACAAAGAATAAACCACTTTTTAGTTGTAAGTTTTAGTCAGACTTACTCTTCTGTTTCAGTCGTAGGTTGTTGACCACGACCTTTTTCATCCTGAATCCGACGATAGATCTCTTCACGATGTACACTTACATCTTTAGGCGCATTAATACCCAAGCGAACCTGGTTACCTTTAACACCTAATACAGTAATTGTAACATCGTCACCGATGATAACTGATTCGCCAATACGTCTTGTCAAAATTAACATTTCAATACTCCCCCTTTCATCCATTCATATCCATTAAATTATCCAAAAATCCTAATATTAAATTACAAAGCTTAAATAATTCTTAAGCTCTCCCAGTACCCTCCTGGTTTATTGTCGCGTTTCATCCTTAGGTTCACGATCTAGATCAAAAGCAGCATGCAAAGTGCGTGCGCCAAGTTCTAAATACTTTTCATCAATGATGACTGAAATCTTAATTTCTGAGGTAGAAATGAGTTGGATATTTATTCCTTCCTCCCCCAGAGCAGTAAACATTTTGGTGGCCACGCCTGCGTGCGAACGCATGCCCACACCTACAATCGAAAGCTTGGCTATCTTTTCATCTCCTAACACCCCGCGTGCATTAAGGTGTTCTGAAGCCTGGTGCAGCAGTGTTAGAGCATCTTTATAATCATCGCGGCGTACCGTAAAGCTAAAATCCACGCTTCTATCGAGGCTAGGAATGTTTTGCACAATCATATCAATATCAATATCGCGCCCACTGATAATATTTAAAATATGACTTGCTACGCCTGGACGATCCGGTATGCCAAGGATTGTCAGCTTAGCTTGATCGCGATCAAATGCTACACCTGATATCAAAGCATGTTCCATATGAGATTCCTCAAGAGCAATTAAAGTACCTGGCCCATCTACAAAGCTCGACAAAACTCTTACCGGTACATTGTATTTACCCGCGAATTCTACTGAACGAATTTGCAACACCTTTGCCCCCAAGCTGGATAATTCCAGCATTTCCTCAAATGTAATTCGTTCTAATCTACGCGCCTGCGGCACGATCCGTGGGTCTGTGGTGTACACACCTTCCACATCAGTATAAATTTGGCACTCGTCTGCTTTGAGAGTAGCTGCAAGTGCAACCGCTGTGGTATCAGACCCACCTCTTCCCAGGGTAGTAATATTGCCTTCCTTATCTATTCCCTGAAAACCGGCTATTACCGGAATTTTTCCTTCTGTTAAATCGCGCCGAATAGCAGTAGCTTCAATTTCGAGGATGCGTGCTTTTTTATGGCTGTTATCAGTAATAATGCCCGCTTGATAACCTGTATAAGAGCGGGCAGGACAACCTTTTGCATTTAATGCAACGCATATAAGCGCTGTCGAAGCTTGCTCGCCAGTCGCTAATAAAACATCATATTCACGCGGATGTGGCTGTTCGTCCACTGCATAAGCCAATTGGATCAGCCGATCCGTTTCACCACTCATGGCAGAAACGACGACTACAACGTCATGCCCTAGAGCCTTAGTTCTCAGGATTCGGTCTGCGACCGCTCTGATACGTTCTAAGCTACCGACGGAAGTACCACCATATTTCTGCACAATTAGTGCCATTTTGTCTCACTCTCGCCACTACCAGCTTAGGGTGTTTTAGGCTCCTTATCTCTTCACTTTAGCAGAAAAATCCTACAAAGGAAGAGGGAAAGCCACCCAAAACGGATTTAAATTTATAACAGATTGATTTTATTGTAATTTTTCTTTAACCCAAAATACCACCGAATGCAATGCTGCTGTTAATGCGGCTGGGTTATTGCCACCACCTTGAGCAAGATCAGGCCGTCCGCCGCCTTTACCACCTACTTGCTGAGCTAAATAGGCCATTAATTCACCTGCTCGTAATTTGTCAGTACAATTTTTAGTGATACCACAAACCAATTGTACTTGGCCATCGTTTACTACCGCTAACACCACAACCGCTTTATTTAATTGATTTTTTAACTGATCTACTAGGTTTCTCAAAGTTTCATTATCACCTTGTAATACTTGCGCAGCCAGCACTTTAATGTCGCCAATGATGACAGCTTGTTGAGCCAATTGCGTACTTTGCCATTTCGCTTGTTGGTTTTTTAGTTCGAGCAATTCTTTTTCTTGGCTACGGTTACGTTGTAATGTTTGCTGGAATTTTTCTGCAAGATTTTCGCGATTGGTTTTTAATAACTGCATCAACGATTGCATTTGTTTCTCTTGTTCGTTTATCCATTCCAGAGCATGCTCACCCGTTAGCGCTTCAATTCGGCGAATACCCGCCGCGATACCTGTTTCAGAAATGATTTTAAATAAACCGATATCGCCAGTTCGTGCTGCATGTGTGCCGCCGCATAATTCCATTGAAAATTCTCCCATACTCAAAACTCGCACACGTTCGCCGTATTTTTCACCGAAAAGTGCCATTGCGCCTTTCGTTTTAGCTTCTTCAGGACTAAGAATCTCAGTCTCAGCAGCTAAATTAGCGCGAATTTGCTGGTTAACCAAGCGTTCAATGGAGCTGAGTTGTTCCGGACTGAGAGGAGCAGGATGGGAAAAATCAAATCGTAACCGTTGCGGATCAACTAAAGAACCTTTTTGAATAACATGTTCGCCCAAAATATAACGTAAAGCAGCATGCAGCAAATGAGTAGCGGAATGATTGAGCATAGTAGCTTGACGTGAAGAGTCTACTTCGGCACTCACTTTAGTACCTACTTGTAAAGTTCCTTTTTCTACTTGTCCATAATGCACATGTACCATGCCTTGTTTTTTGGTATCGTGCACCCGAAAGCTACCGTTTTCAAAAAATAAATATCCTGAATCACCCACTTGGCCACCCGCTTCTGCGTAAAAAGGTGTGCGATCAAGCACTACAGCGCCGCTTTGTCCAGTTGGCAAACGCTCTATTTCTTGGCCATCTTGTAATAAAGCAGTTACAATACTTTCGTCCGTAAATTGTTCATAACCAGTAAATTCAGTTTCACCTTGCAGTTGTGGCAATTGAGTGTAATCCACAGTAAAGCGGCTGGTTTCACGAGATTGCTGTCGTTGTTTAGTCATTTCTTTTTCAAAACCCGCATAATCGAGAGTTAAATCACGTTCACGAGCAATATCGGCCGTTAAATCGGGCGGAAATCCATAAGTATCGTATAAACGAAACACCACATCACCCGGCAAAATTTGGGTAGTCAGTTTAGTAACTTCTTGCTCCAAAAGTTTCATGCCTTGGGTTAAAGTGCTGGCAAATTGTTGTTCTTCTGCTTGTATCACTTGTTCTACTAAGGGCTGCGCTTTGGTTAATTCGGGGTAAGCTTGTCCCATCACCTCGACGAGTGGTGCTACCAAGCGGTAAAAGAATGGGTCATGCAAACCTAATTTGTAACCATGGCGGATAGCGCGGCGAATGATGCGACGTAATACATAACCGCGCCCTTCGTTGGAAGGTGTAATGCCATCTGTAATCAAAAATGCCGCAGAACGGATATGATCGGCAATAACACGAGCAGAGGTAATATGGGTGTCGACCAAGGGTGTCAAACGACGAATAGCATTTAATAAGTGCTGAAAAATATCAATGTCGTAATTATTATGTACACCCTGCATCACGGCGGCAATACGTTCTAAACCCATGCCAGTATCAACTGAGGGTTTCGGCAAAGGTGTCAATGTGCCATCAGCGGCACGATTGTATTGCATAAACACCAGATTCCAGATTTCCACATAACGATCACCATCTTCTTCCGGACTACCGGGTGGCCCACCTGGAATGCTGGGACCATGATCGTAAAAAATTTCAGTGCAAGGACCACAAGGGCCGGTATCACCCATTGACCAAAAATTGCTTTGCTCGCCGCACCGGGAAAATCGTTTTGGATCTATTTTAATATCATTTAACCAAATATCAGCCGCTTCTTGATCGTCTTTAAAAACGGTAATCCATAAGCGATTGGCTGGAATTTTCAGCACTTCGGTGAGAAATTGCCAAGCAAAATGAATCGCATCGCGTTTAAAATAATTGCCGAAACTAAAATTACCCAGCATTTCAAAAAAGGTATGATGGCGCGCAGTATAACCCACGTTTTCTAAATCATTATGCTTGCCGCCGGCGCGCACACAAGGTTGTGAACTTGTTGCTCGGGTATAAGGACGACTTTCTTGACCAAGAAATACCTCTTTAAATTGCACCATGCCCGCATTGGTAAATAATAATGTTGGGTCATTAGTAGGCACCAACGAACTGCCTGGTACAATGGTATGGCCAAGTTTGGCAAAGAAATCTAAAAATTGCTGGCGGATTTGTGCGGTTTTCATTTAAGTGTTTATAAACTAATTCATTAAATTTAGCCATGAAATATTAGAATATTCCCACTGATAAATAAATACCTATAGCTGCTTTGGATTGCTAGCTCAACCTCATACTAGCCGTCTCACTACTTGTAGTTTCTTGTACGATGCCTCTTTTTGCCAATTCATCTACAATTTGTTCCCTTAAATAGCTTACGATTTGCTCATAAAATTCATGGGTCAACGGAAAAGGATCTAAACTGGGTAGGGTACTAGAGAAAAGAATCTCTACGTTTATTGTCTCTGGTATGCTAAATGTTGTGTCAATTTTATAATCCCGAAGATATTCCATAAAAAATATACGCTCGTAATAAGGATCAATAATTAAGGCATCTCCCCATGTTGTCAGATCATTAATGTCAGAATTTGGACGATTCATTACCAACACAGCATGGTTTTTGTTTGAATCTCTTGTGGTAAAAATACCCGCGGACTCTAATAAATAATTTGTTTTTTCAACAAAAGCCAAGCTTGTTAAAGATACAACGACTGCTTCTTCACAACTGCAAACTTTATAATTAGTTTGGTTGGCTACTTTTAGATAGAATTGCATGGTTAGTAATCTTTTTACATATCGTTTACAAACGTCCCATTGATTATTCCATCTTTCCACATCTTTCTCAGAAGGCTGGGGTTTATTCCATTGACGCACTTCTTCGCGGTAGTGTTTTTCCCAGTCGCATGCAATTTCGGAATAGGATTTTTCAATTGCTTGAGAACATTTAGTCTTATGTTCAAGGTGCTCTGGAGGCTGATAAATTCCATCATAGGACTCCAAACTACGCTTGGGAAAAAATTGCTTAGTTGCTGCAATTGCCTTCTTAGCTAAACCAACTTGTTCAAATATCTTACAAACTTGCTCATTTTTAGCGAGTTCTTCCGCTTTCTTTCCATCTTTATCTCGTGCTTCTAAATCGCAGCCTAGATTAATGAGCAGCATTAAAGCATCTTTATGACCGCCAGCCGCCGCACGATGCAGAGCAGTTTGTTTACTTCCAGTTCCGCTAGAATTTATATTGATATTCATGGGACTATTGGCAAATCGGCGCAAGCCTAAAACATCGCCTTTACCAGCTGCTTGTCGGAATCCTAATTCTAGCTCTTCTATTTTTGGCATCTTATTATCCCCCTCATTTTTTAGGCAATAAAACCATTTTTAATTTTTATTCGATCGTAGACTCTAGGCATGCTAACCGCAATACCTGTTTAATTTGCTCACCGCTAAAACCTCGCGTTTGCAAAAACCGCATTTGGCGAGCTTGAGCCCTAAAATCACTGGGAATGGTTGTACCGAATTTTTTTTGACGAATTTTTTGAACTTGTGCTAGCCAAAATTCATCATCTTGAGCGATCACCGTGTAAATGATTTCTGCTGCTACCCCACGTTGCTGCAATTCTGCTTGAATACGTAACGGGCCAAAGCCTTTTTGCGTGCGCATATGTACATAAGCTTCAGCATAGCGACAATCGCTTTGCATATCCAAGGCTTTCAGTTCAGATAGCAGCCAGGCAATCGCTGAGGTGTCGTAGCCACGAATTTGCAATTTATTGCTTAATTCTTGCTGACTATGCTCGCGGCGCGCCAATAAATCGAGCGCGCATTGTTTGATTGCCTGCTTAATTTCTTGCGCTAAGTCCAGGGCTTATACCTCTTCGACCTCACGTGTCGCAACCACTTGCGGTTTAGTCAAAGCTTCAGCACGTATTTTGCTTTCAATTTCTTTGGCAATCGCGACGTTTTGTTTGAGGAATTCGCGCGTATTATCTTTACCTTGGCCAATTCGTTCGCCATTATAACTATACCAAGAACCCGATTTTTCAACGAATTTAAGCTGCACACCTAATTCAATAATTTCGCCTTCGCGTGAAATGCCTTCGCCATAAAGAATTTCGAAGTCAGCTTGTCTAAAGGGAGGCGCCAATTTATTTTTCACCACTTTAACCCGCGTTTCGCTGCCTAGAATTTCTTCGCCTTTCTTAATTGCGCCAGTACGGCGGATATCAAGGCGCATCGAAGCGTAGAATTTCAAAGCGTTACCACCGGTCGTGGTTTCTGGATTACCAAACATTACTCCAATTTTCATGCGAATTTGGTTGATGAAAATAACCAAAGTATTAGAGCGTTTGATATTAGCCGTTAATTTACGTAATGCTTGCGACATGAGGCGCGCTTGCAAACCCATGTGCTGATCGCCCATCTCGCCTTCAATTTCAGCGCGAGGAGTTAATGCGGCTACTGAGTCAATTACCACCATATCAACCGCGTTGGAGCGTACTAACATATCCGTAATTTCTAATGCCTGTTCACCGGTATCGGGTTGGGATACTAATAAGTCTTCAACATTCACGCCTAATTTTTGGGCGTAATTGATATCAAGCGCATGTTCGGCATCAATAAAAGCCGCAGTGCCGCCTAGCTTTTGGCATTCTGCAATAACTTGCAGGGTTAAAGTGGTTTTACCAGAGGATTCTGGGCCAAAAATTTCTACGATACGTCCTCGCGCCAGACCACCGATGCCAGTAGCAATATCTAAGCTAATTGATCCTGTCGAAATAGCCATTATATCCCGTGCTGCATGGGTATCGCCCATGCGCATCAAGGAACCTTTACCAAATTGTCGTTCAATTTGACTCAATGCTGCGTCTAACGCTTTCTTTTTGCTTTCACCTATATCAGCCATGTTTTCCTCACCGTAATTCTCTACTTAAATAAGCCAATGATTATCGCATAAATTATGAATGGAACATACTGCCAAGGCTACCTTATTAAATGTACAAGGAGATGGGTTTTTTTATCTATGATCTGGCTTTTAATTATAAATAAGCTTGTCTATAATGCTCTGTTTGAAACACTTGGTTATTAATGAACAAATCTAAAATTAAATAGGGGAGAGGCGATGTCTTTAGAAATAGAATTAGCGGCTATTAAAGATTTGATTGGAAATGAGCTAACTCGAAAACCAGGCGAAACTCGCTGGTCTATTACTGTAACTGAATACACCCCTGCGGCACACGAATCGATAGCAAAGTTGCTGCAAGAAAATGGGTTTACGGCAAAGGTAGATCATTTCTTTAATCGCTATAGTGGAGAAAACAACTATACCCTATCCCTCAAATTGTCTACTTCAGTAACACAAGCTCAAGATAAATGGGCACAACAACTCTTAACAACAGTACTGCAACAGCAGCAAGAGGAATTGGAGCAAATTAAACAAGCTGTTCTACAGCAAGTAAGCCAAAACCCAGACAAAACCAGCTGCTCCATTACTGTAAATGGATACACCACTGCGGCACGAGAAGCGATAGTAAAGTTGTTGCAAGAAAATGGCTTTCAGGCAAAGGTGGACTGTAGCGGTCAATATGATGAATACTCTATCCTATCTTTCGAATTGCCTGCTTCAGTAACACTAGCTCAAGATGAATGGGCACAACAGCTTTTAGAAATGGTACTAATAAAAGGGCGGCAAACGGTACTGCAACAGCAGCAAGAGGAATTGGAGCAAATTAAACAAGCTGTTCTACAGCAAGTAAGCCAAAACCCAGGCAAAACCAGCTGCTCCATTACTGTAAATGGATACACCCCTACGGCACGAGAAGCGATAGCAAAGTTGCTGCAAGAAAATGGTTTCACGGCAAAAGTAGATTATTACGATTATGGTTTTCATGGAAGTGGTTATAACCTACACCTCGAATTGCCTGCTTCAGTAACCCAAGCTCAAGATGAATGGGCACAACAGCTTTTAGAAACGGTACAACAAGGGCGGCAAACGACGCTGCAAAAACAGCAAAAGGAATTGGAGCGAATTAAACAAGGCATTTTCGCGCAAGTAAGTCAAAACTTATGTCAAACCGGTCTTTCTACAGGTCAAACCGGTTGGTCTATTAATATAACTAATTACGACTTTGATGGGGGCGAAACAATAAAAAAATTGCTGGAAGAAAATGGTTTTACGACAACACGGAGTAGTTCCTATAATCATTATGATGGAGAAACTTCATATACCCTATTTATCGAATTACCTACTTCCGAAACTAAAATTAAAGATGAATGGCCAAAAAAAGTCTTTAAAAAAATGCAACAAAAGCTTCAAGAAGAATTGGAGAAAATTAAGCAATATATTCTACAGCAGCAAGTAAGCCAAAAAGTAGGTGAAACCAGCTGGCTTATTAGTATAAATGGGAGTATGCCGACACGGGAAGCAATAAAAAGTCTGTTGCCAGAAAATGGTTTTACAATAGAGGATCACGGTTACTATCAACTATCCCTCAAATTGCCCAGCCTAGAGACTAAAATTAAAGATGAATGGGCAAAACAGCTCTTGGCTAAAATAAACTACTCTTCAAGTGTTTTTAAGGCAAAAACGCAGTTAAGTGAATTAATCTTGCAAGCCCTTAAGGCTGATCCTTCTGACCAAAAGCAGTTAGAGATAAAACCAAAGGATGTCTATGCCTTGAATGTATTTACTGAATTTTTAGAGAAACAGCGTATTTCGGCAGGGATATCGTCCACTTACGATTTAGAAAAGGATTTATATATTTTAAAAATCGATACAAAGAAACTCGTAGCATGCGAAACCAATGATGTATTTATTAATCAATTACAGCAAGCAGTTATAGATTCACAAAAACGAGCTTTATCTGCAGCAGTTAGCCACAGGGACGCTGCTATTAATAATAACAATAATGTGCCGCCACAGCCGCCTGCTGCATCATCATCTCGTTCTAGTAACACAACTAATGCAGCCGCCGCCCCCAATCCGAACTTGCAGATTGATAAATATAAGCAAGCATTAAACGATTACTTAACCACGCAGATCGGCCGCATACCAAAGGAAGAGAAGACTGAACATCCTAAATACAAAGCACTTTATGACGCTCAAAGGGAGATTAATCGACCAGATGTTGATTTGCTGACGATAAAAGAACAAGTAAAAGCAATTAAGGAAGCTGTGGAAAAGCATGAGGTTACAGATGGATTTATCGGGTTTTTCAATAAATTTCGTAATACTGAAAGTCATAATAAATTTATAAAGTTGTTGAAAGAGTTTCCTGAGCTTGCAAATGATAAGAATGAGGCGCCTGCTTTTCGATATTGAGTGTGCACTCAACAATAAGCTGCGGAGCAAAATTCCGCAGCTTATTTAAGCAAACGTTAAAAACCCATCGTGCGAACTTTATCTCCGTCATTGCTTCAGTCGCTACGCTCCTTCGCAATGATGGGTTTTTAATGTTCGACTACTACTTGGGGTCTTGCCATCTCATAAGTCTTTTTCCCAAGATAAAAAGATAAAATTCCTATAATTATAAATAAGCTTGTCTATAATGCTCTGTTTGAAACACTTGGTTATTAATGAACAAATCTAAAATTAAATAGGGGGAGTCGATGTCTTT
>JBAUEV010000041.1:0-11426 GCA_049678805.1 Gammaproteobacteria bacterium | reverse complement strand
GTATACCCCGCGATATGGGGTGTCGCAAGTTTGGTTTGATGGACGAGAGGGAGGTCAATATTGGGTTCGTGCGGCCAAACGTCGAAACACCACACTAAATGCTGACCATATTGCCAAAGGTCATCTACTGCAATGACTTCCCCACGCCCAGCGTTGAGTAATACACAACCAGGCTGCTGGCGTTGTAAAAAATCTTTGCCGATAAGCTGGTGAGTGGAATGTTCGCCAGTGGTTGTTAATGGGGTATGTAAACAAATTAAATCTAAATTCTGAAAATCTGTTAGGGGTGTGGAAATAAAACCGGGTTCTTGTTGCACGCGGGGTGGGTCGTTGCATAAAACCTCGAAACCCAATGTTTTAAGTCTTTGGACGACTTGAGTGCCGACGTGGCCAATGCCTACTACACCCGCGCGCAATTTATTCCCAGTCAGCAGCCCTTGTTTTTGCAATGCGGCAACACAACATACTACATATTCTGCGACCGCAATGGCATTGCTACCTTTGGCGGTAGCATGAGCGATGTGGTTGTGTTGCAGCCAGGCGAGGTCTATATGATCGGTACCCGCGGTGCTGCTACCGACGAATTTAATCCTGCTGTGCTGTAATAAATTCTGATTAACTTGAGTGATTGAACGGACTAATAAAATATCAGCATCCACCACATGTTCGTGGGCAATACTACGCCCTGGCAATTGCACCACTTCACCCCAGGCACTGAAGAGTTCAGTTACCCAAGGAATCTGCTGATCGGCAATGATTTTTAGGTGGGTGGTCATGTTCCTTAATTCAAACTAAACCGATATCGGATACCGATGCCAACAGCAGTAGAGCCAGCATTGTCAGCACCGTAAAGGCCAAATACCCCAGAACGATGGTGTAAGCGCAAAGCAACTTGCCATTGCGGATAACGAGGTAAAGCAAAAGTGACTTCAAGCATCAAATAATTTAACAACCTCTTAGTATTACTCGCGTTACGTTGTTCCCAAGTAGGGATGCGCGTAACATATGAAACACCCCAGCCTAAACCAATGGAGTTATCTAAATAACGCCGCCAGGGAAAGTTATCCCAGCGAAAGATTAAATAAGGGTCAAATTCATAAATTCCCCCAGCGGAGTCGTCACGATAAGCCACATTCGCAGCCAGTTGGGTAGTGCTCATAAGGGGCTGTAAGTAACGACGGATAACATTATCAGGCGGTAATTCTCGAGCAACTTCCAATGAATAAACAGTTTCGTTGCCAGTAGTGTAGTGCATGCCAAGGGTTTGACCCAGCGTGTTTTCGGTAGTTACTCCACGATAAAGCAATACTGACCAGGGCAAATCATCATTGAGTGGTGTTGAGTCTGTTATAATTACATTCGGAGAATTCGTGGTGCTAGCCTCTGCAGAGTTAGAATGAGAAATAGGTGTTGCTGGCTGGGCGACAATAGCGTTACTTAACGATAATATCATCACTATTAAGGTTAATTGTAATAATTTCATACAGATACCCTTCAGTAGAAAGTTCACCATTTAATCATTTACTCATGATAATTCCAAGAGTCCAGTAGCTTAACTACAGAAATGCTTGATTAAAGTTTTGGAAGGCCTAGAGGAGGAGCTGTTTTCAGACGAAACTGCATTCTTGTGCCCAGTTTTAAAGAAGACTTATTAAGTTTGGGTATAGGCAGTTTATACTTAAAATTAATTAACTCTCTTTTGTTTGGCTCTATGCCTGTTTTTCATTTTTTGTCCCATGCATTGAGCTAGCAACGTTGCAGCTAACATATTAAGACTTACGCCTTCACTTTTAGCACGTAATGCAAGAGCTGCATGCAAGCTTTTGGGTAAACGTATTCGCCATTGCCCACTATATTGAGTTATAGCACTTGGTGCAGGAATGGGGTCACCAAACCCTTTTGCAACGGCAAGCCAAGCTTGCAAAGCATCTTCCGCTTCGTGTAATGCGCCTTCTACCGTTTTGCCATCTGCCATACAACCTGGCAAATCAGGAAATTCTGCTAAATAGCCACCTCCTTCTTTACTCGATAGGGGTCTAATAGATATTGGATATTTCAGATCACTCATGGTTACCTCCTAACCGACAAACCTAACATTGGCATCATCCGACGACGCGAGTAGAATGCCTACTATGAAACATGGACATCCCAAACCTTTCATCCTAATTGACGGTTCTTCTTATCTCTACCGTGCATTTCATGCACTGCCGCCGTTGACAAACTCCCACGGACAGCCAACGGGTGCTGTCTATGGCGTGCTCAACATGATACGAAAATTATTAAACGAATATAAGCCGGAACATGTAGCTGTTGTATTTGACCCCAAAGGTAAAACCACGCGCGATGAAATTTATGCTTATTACAAAGCAAATCGTCCACCCATGCCAGACGAGTTACAAACCCAAATTGCACCCTTGCATGCTATTTTACGTGCCATGGGTTTACCGTTATTGATAATGGATGGGATAGAGGCAGATGATGTGATTGGTACCTTAGCAATTGAAGCTGAAAAAGCCGGTTTATCCACCTTGATTTCCACCGGCGATAAAGACATGTCGCAATTGGTCAATGACCGTATTCATTTAATCAATACGATGGGCAAGGAGAATGTAATATTGGATCGCGCGGGTGTAGAGACTAAATTTGGAGTCCCGCCAGAACGCATTGTGGATTACCTTGCTTTAATTGGCGATACCAGCGACAACATTCCAGGTGTACCAGGAGTGGGACCAAAAACGGCTGCAAAATGGCTGCATGAATTTAAATCATTGGATAATTTAATCAAACATATTTCACAAATTAAAGGCAAAGTCGGAGAAAATTTGCGAGCGAGTTTAGAACAACTGCCATTAGCCGAGCGTTTAGTAACAATTCAATGCGATGTACCATTGGGAGTACATGTCAAGGATTTGCAGCAACAGCCCCAAGATCGTGCTACTTTGCTGGAGTGGTTTAAACAATTGGAATTTAAAAGTTGGCTCAGCGAATTATTAGAAGAACAAACAGTCACGCAGCCTAAAAATGAACGCTATCATGTGATAACAACGGAAGCTGATTTTCGTGCCTTATTAACAAAACTAGGCAAAGCAGAACTATTCGCCTTTGATACCGAAACCACTGATCTTGATACTTTGGATGCAGAATTAGTGGGCGTATCGTTTGCCTTGCAACCAGGTGAAGCTTTTTACATACCCGTCGGACATGATTATCACCATGCACCAAAACAATTAACGCGCGATCAAGTTGTCAAAGAATTGCATAAACTATTTCAAAATACTTCTCAAATCGTGATTGGCCAAAATTTGAAATACGATATGAATATCTTGATGAACTATGGCATCACCATTAATCAATTTTTTTACGATACTATGCTGGAATCCTATGTATTGAACAGTGCTAGCAATCGTCATGATATGGATACTTTAGCACTCAAATACCTTGGTCGCCGTACTACTCATTTTGAAGAAATTGCCGGTAAAGGCAGCAAACAACTCACGTTTAATCAAATTTCCCTGGAAAAAGCTGCACCCTACGCCTGTCAGGATGCCGATGTTACTCTACAACTACATCAAGTTTTATGGCCACAAGTGAAAGAAACGAATAGTTTAAAAGAGGTATTAGAAACCATTGAATTACCATTAGTACCTGTATTAGCACGAATGGAACGTCAAGGTGTACTGGTAGATGCAAAAAAATTGCATACCCTCAGCAAAGAATTTGGTGAACGCATGGAAGTGCTAACCAAAAAAGTTTATCAGTTAGCCGGTCATAAATTTAATCTTAGTTCACCCAAACAATTACAAGAAGTCCTCTACGAAAAATTGAAATTACCGATCCTGAAAAAAACACCTTTGGGACAAGCATCCACAGCAGAAGAGGTGCTACAAGAATTGGCCTTAAAATATCCTTTACCTCAGTTAATTCTTGAATACCGTAGTCTTAGCAAATTAAAATCAACCTACACCGATGCTTTAGCTGAACAAATTCATCATAAAACTGGCCGGGTACATACTTCTTTTAATCAAGCAATTACCGCGACTGGACGTTTATCGTCTACCAATCCAAATTTGCAAAATATTCCCATTCGGCATGAAGAAGGGCGTCGCATTCGCCAAGCATTTATTGCGCCGCCGGGGTACAAACTGATTTCTGCTGATTACTCCCAAATTGAATTACGCATTATGGCGCATTTATCGCAAGATAAAGGATTGCTAAAAGCTTTTCATCACCATGCTGATATACATCGTGCGACAGCCGCGGAAGTATTTAATATACCGATAGACAAAGTAACTTCCGATCAACGACGCAGTGCAAAAGCTATCAATTTCGGCTTGATTTATGGTATGTCAGCCTTTGGCCTCGCACAACAACTTGGTATTTCCCGTGAAGTTGCACAACAATATATTGATTTATATTTTAGTCGTTACCCGCATGTTAAGGAGTATATGGATAGTATTCGTTTTATTGCTCACCAACAAGGTTATGTTGAAACATTGTTTGGTCGTCGGCTTTATATTCCTGATATAAATACCAGCAATATGCAGCGTCGACGTGCTGCGGAACGTGCGGCAATCAATGCGCCTATGCAAGGAACTGCCGCGGATATTATCAAAATTGCCATGGCACGTTTAGATGAATGGATTCAGAGTACCAAACTTGATGTTAAAATGATTTTACAAGTACACGATGAGTTAGTATTTGAAGTTGCTGATAAGGATGTAAAAGAAGCCATTTCCCATATCCGTGATGGCATGGTGAATGCTGTAAAATTGATTACTCCTATTTTAGTGGATATAGGGGCAGGTGATAATTGGGATGAAGCGCATTCGTGAGGCAAAAAATGAAAGAAAATACTGACTTGCAAAAAACCACTGATTTTGGCTATCAACAAGTGCCAGTTGCAGAAAAAGCGCAAAAAGTGGCGGGTGTATTCCATTCCGTGGCGAAAAACTACGACCTAATGAATGATTTAATGTCGTTAGGCATTCATCGCCTATGGAAACATTTTGCCATTACCATAAGCGGGGTGCGGCCTGGGCAACGCGTGCTCGATTTAGCGTCCGGTACTGGCGATTTAGCATTAAAATTAGCTAAACAAGTCAAGCAGGAAGGTGTAGTTGTATTGGCAGACATTAACGAATCCATGCTGAATATTGCTCGCGAACGGTTAACAAATCAAGGTATAGTGGGTAATGTAGAATATGTGATTGCTGATGCCGAAAGACTACCTTTTTCTGACAATGAATTTGACATCATTACCATCGCTTTTGGCTTACGCAATGTAACTGATAAAATGGTGGCGTTAAACAATTTATATCGCATATTAAAACCAGGTGGCCAAGTTTTAATTTTAGAATTTTCCAAACCAACATTACCAGCATTGCAGCCGCTTTACGATTGGTATTCATTTAAAATATTGCCGTTTTTAGGAAAAATAGTGGCCAACGATGCCGAAAGCTATCGCTATTTAGCAGAATCCATTCGTCGTCATCCTGACCAAACAACTTTAAAATCGATGCTGGAGCAAGTGGGTTTTGTGCGTTGTGATTATCATAATTTAACAGCGGGCGTAGTAGCTTTACATAGAGGATATAAATAAATGCCCGTGAATCGTCTAGCAACATTGATGCTTGAACAAATGTGCAATGGCTATCTGCGATTAGATGCAGAAAGCCGGCGTTATCTAATGCCCTTAGAAGGAAAAGTGGTGCATGTCCACTTACTCGATTTGAATTGGCAAAGTTATTGGTTGTTTGCTGCGGATCGGATTCAAATATTAACTGAATATCCAGGTACGCCTGATACCTTTATCAAGGGCACAATAAGCAATTTTTTGCGCGCAATTCATGCGAGCATGACCAATATGTCTTCTTTTTCGGGTTTAGAAATTCAAGGCAATATGGAAGTTGCGCAGCAATTACAGACCTTATTACGGCAGATTGAAATTGATTGGGAAGAAGTATTATCGCATTTTACAGGTGATGTGCTTGCGCACCATGTAGGCGATCACGTGCGACAGGTGTTAAATTGGGGACGTACCACGGTTAGTCACTTTCGTCAGAATATGACGGAATATCTACAAGAAGAATTACGTTATTTTCCCTCACGTGCAGAAGTCGAGGATTTTTATGAAGATGTAACTACTTTGCGGCATGACGTAGAACGGTTATTAGCGCGATGGCAGATTTATTTAGGTAGTAAGTAATGGCGTTCCGTCATTGCGAGGAGCGTTAGCGACGCGGCAATCTAGGTTCCAGCATGGCAGGACTTGTATGAAACATTGTTATAAAAAAACCTGGATTGCTTCAGTCGCTTCGCTCCTTCGCAAAGACGGAAACACTGGATCCCGCGATCAAGTCGCGGGATGACAAAATAATTCCTCATGGGACGACAAAATGGCGCGAATCACACAGTTTTTTCGCTTAGTACACATCAATTTTGTGATGGCGCGTTATGGGTTAGATAAATGGATATTTGCTACGCCTTGGTTATCGCCACTGCGTTTTCTCAGTTATCTTAATCCCTGGCATTGGGTTAATCGCCTGCGCGGACGATCGCGCGGTGAATGTTTACGTTTGGCTTTTGAAGAACTAGGGCCTATTTTTGTTAAATTTGGTCAGATTTTATCAACTCGACGTGATTTATTGCCTGATGATATAGCCGATGAATTAGCCAAATTACAAGATCGCGTACCACCGTTTTCTGGCGAATTGGCTCGCCAATTAATTGAAAAAATTTATCGACAACCCGTTACAACTTTATTTACTGAGTTTGATCTTGTGCCACTCGCTTCTGCTTCTATTGCTCAAGTTCACGCTGCCAGACTTATCACAGGTCAAGCTGCCATAGTTAAAATTTTGCGTCCTGGTGTAAAAAAGGTCATTCGTAACGATGTTGCTTTGTTATACACTATGACCACATTGATAGAATGTCTTTGGCGTGATAGTAAACGTTTTCGATTGAAAGAAATTGTTGGTCAGTTTGAACATACTATTTTAGATGAACTTGATTTAATGCGTGAAGCCGCCAATGCCTCGCAATTGCGCCGGAATTTTGCGCATTCCCCATTGTTATATATACCTGAAGTATATTGGGATTATGCTCGGGTTAGCTGCGTTGTGTTTGAACGCATTCACGGTATACCGATTTCTAACGTGGATGCTCTACGCCGACAAGGCGTCAATTTAAAGCAACTTGCCGAAAATGGGGTTGAAATCTTTTTTACGCAGGTATTTCGTGATAATTTTTTCCACGCCGATATGCACCCGGGAAATATTTTTGTTTCCAAGAACAATTTAGAAAATCCCCAATACATTGCAGTCGATTTTGGCATTATGGGCACATTGTCTCCTGCCGATCAACGTTATTTAGCGGAAAACATTTTAGCTTTCTTCAAACGGGATTATCGTCGAGTAGCAGAATTACATGTGGTTTCTGGTTGGGTACGTAACGATACACGAGTTGAAGAATTTGAAGCAGCCATTCGTGCTGTATGTGAGCCAATTTTTGAACGTCCACTTAAAGAAATTTCTTTTGGCCAACTTTTACTGCGTTTATTTCAAACCGCTCGACGCTTTCACATGCAAGTACAACCGCAACTCATTTTATTACAAAAAACGTTATTAAACATCGAGGGTTTAGGACGTCAACTTTATCCTGAGTTAGATTTATGGTTAACGGCTAAACCCTTTATGGAGCGCTGGTTAAAGCAGCAAACAGGTCTGCGTGCATTTTGGCGAAAAGCATCAGAGCGAGCCCCTTTCTGGATAGAGCGTTTAGCGGATGTGCCTGATTTGGTATATGATGTGTTACAACAAGATCGATGGCGAACTGCATTACCAACGCAAATGCCAGTTGTACCCTCATCGCAACCAACAGCAGGAAAAAAACAACAGCGTGGTGAATTTTTTTATGGCATGGCGATTGCTTTATTACTCAGTGCGTTGCTTAATTTATTATTTTTTACTGGACAAGAAATTGCTTTTAAAATCAGCTTAATTTCATTATTGGTTTTAGCCTTGTTGTCGTTAGTTACGGGATTGATGAAAAAATAAAACACGTTTCCTCCACAACGAAATACATAACCTTTACAGTTATGAGAGAACGTGGGGCGTAGCACTAAAATACCTAAGGAGAAACATGAAAATACGTGGCATTTTAGCAGGTAGCTTAGGCAATATTCTAGAATGGTATGATTTTGGTCTGCTCATTTATTTAACCCCTCTCTTTGCCCAATTATTTTTTCCAACAACAGACAAACAAGCAGCCACCCTCGAAGTTTTTGCCATTTTTGCAGTTGGATTTATTTGCCGACCTATAGGCGCTGTGTTATTTGGTCATTTAGGTGATCGCGTCGGACGTTCCAAAACCCTACGCCTTTCCATCTTGCTCATCACTTTGCCCACGGTATGTGTGGGATTGCTCCCTACTTATCACAGCATTGGCATCTATGCGCCTCTGCTTTTGTTATTGTTCAGATTATTGCAGGGATTGTGCGTGGGTGGTGAATATACAGGTGCTATCATCTATCTAACAGAATTAGCTCCATTAAATAAAAGGGCATTCGTTGCCAGCCTTGCCTCAACCGGCGCCAATTTGGGTATTTTGCTTGCAACTGTGGTGGCATGGTCAGTTACCCATTTCTTATCCCCGGCGCAAGCAACATCGTTTGGTTGGCGTATTCCATTTATTTTAAGTGGTATTCTTGGATTTTCTGTTTTGTATCTACGCTTGTATATTCAAGAAACCTTGCCTTTTCGCCACCTTCAACAATTACAACAAATTGCTCGCTTACCGGTTTTAGTAGCACTTCGCGAAAATTGGCAAGTAACCTTAAAAATCATTGGTTTAGTTTGCTTGGGTGCCACGTTGTATTACACCACCTTCACCTATTTGAACAATTACTTGGTGCAAAACAGTGGTCTATCGCTTGATACAACTTTAAAATTACAAAGTTATTTCGTGGCTTTGATGTTAATCCTAGTCCCCATGGCAGGCATGCTATGTGATCGCCTAGGGCGAAAAAATATGTTTCTTATATTTAGTTGCGGTGTAATAATTGTAATAGTGCCGTGTTTTTATATGTTAAATAATGGTTATATTCCGTTGATTTTAGTGGCAATGGGGTTGCTAACTTTATTCAGTTCGTTAGAACAAGGCACCACCGCGGCAACAGTGGTGGAAAATGTGCCACTGCAAGTTCGCTATACCACGATTGCGATAGCTTATAACGTAGGTAATGCAATTTTTGGTGGTATTACGCCATTATTTTTAGCAGGATTGGTCCGATTCACGCATAATCCGCTAATACCCGCTTATTATGTATTAATAGCCGCATTGATTACCTTATCTGTGGTGACTTGTGGGTTACGTGAAACCCGCCGCCGGTCATTGATAAGTAAATATCCCGTTTCTTAAATGTGCGCCCGACAGGAGTCGAACCTGCGACCTTTGGCTTCGGAGGCCAACACTCTATCCAACTGAGCTACGGGCGCGCGAGCGAAGTATGATACAATATACACATCGTGTTTCAATCTTAGGCACTGACGTATGTTCAGAGTTTACGTATTCCTTGCAAAGTATAGATACCTTTTCGACCCAAATATTTTTGTAGAAAATCATGAATTTACCCAAAACAATCAATAGTTTCTTTTGGTTCTTTATCAAAAAACAACCTTGGGCATTTTTAGTTTTGTTATTAACAGCACTCACCTGGTCTGTTAATGATACTTTTACACCTTATTTTATTAAGGTAATGGTCAACACTTTGGCTGAGACTAAAGGGCATGTTGTTAATGTATACAGGAGTTTGGCTTACCCAATCATTGGTATCATAACGATTTGGGTGACTATGGAAATTGGCATGCGTGTCCAGGGATTCATTTCAGTGTATTTTTTTCCAAAATTTCGTGCCCAGATTCGAGAGCAAGTGTTCAATTATGTTAGAGAGCATTCTTTCGAATATTTTGCTAATAATTTTGCAGGTAGTATCGCCAATAAACTTACCGATCTCCCTTCAAGTAGTCAAACTGTGATTGAGATGCTGATTTTTAATTTTATTCCTATTTTAGTGTTGCTGATGATTAGCCTGTTTTTTATGTGGCAGGCTGCTCCATTATTTGCCGGTATTATGTTGACCTGGTTCGTATTGCATAATTTTATTAGTATTTTATTTCTACAAAAAGGGAAAAAATTGTGGGAAATACATTCCGACGCGGTAACTAATTTGACCGGCAAAATGGTGGATAGCATAACGAATATCATTAGTGTACGTCTCTTTGCCCGCGGACGCTTTGAAGCGGAATATTTGGAGCGTTTTCAGCAAGACGAAATTACTAAATCTAAACGTGCGGCATGGCATATTGAAAAAATGCGTCTTTGCCAGGGCATACTTGGTCTGATGTTTGTATTTACCACTTTTTACACCTTAATTCGCGGCTGGAGTGCAGGCTGGGTAACTTTAGGTGATTTCTCATTGATAAGCATGTTATCGCTCAATGGGCTGGGTATGGTGTGGTTTATAAGCTTTCAATTAGCATTATTTACGCGTGAAATTAGCCGCATGCGTAATGCCTTGACTATGGTTGCTAAACGTCATGAAGTAGTGGATATGCCTAATGCGTTGTCCTTGCGGATAACACGCGGCGAAATTGTATTTGATCGCGTAAATTTTTCTTATCATAAGGGATCAAGCATTTTTAAAGATTTATCTGTTACGATTCCCCCAGGACAAAAAGTGGGATTGGTAGGATTTACAGGCTCTGGCAAATCTACTTTTATCAATTTAATTCTACGTTTTTATGATATTAACAGCGGTCAAATTTTAATTGATGGCCAGAATATTGCTAAAGTAACACAAGATTCATTGCGGGATCAAATCGCCATGATTCCGCAAGAACCTTCATTGTTCCACCGCAGTTTATTAGAAAACATTCGTTATGGCCGTTTGACAGCAACGGATGAAGAGGTGATTGAGGCTGCAAAATTAGCACATTGCCAAGAATTTGTAGGCAGCTTAGCGGAAGGTTACCAGACGCTAGTGGGTGAACGTGGCATAAAATTATCAGGTGGGCAACGGCAGCGGATTGCGATTGCACGTGCTATTTTAAAAAATGCACCTCTCCTTATTTTGGATGAAGCGACTTCTGCGCTGGATTCCATTACCGAACATCTTATTCAAGAAAGTCTGAATCGCTTAATGCAAGGCCGCACTACGATTGTAATTGCACATCGTTTATCAACATTGATGGATATGGATCGTATTTTGGTATTTGATAAAGGAAAAATCGTTGAAGACGGATCTAAGAATGACTTGTTACAAGTCAATGGCTATTTTGCCAAATTATGGAACATGCAAGTTAATGGCTTTTTGCCGGAAGAGAGTTGATTGTTTCTAAAGTGTAATAATCTGAACTTCATATTACATC
>JBAUEV010000040.1:0-6494 GCA_049678805.1 Gammaproteobacteria bacterium | reverse complement strand
CAGACTAACTCGCATGAAATTCGTATAGGGCTCCTCTCCAATTACCAGATTGATGTAGGCATTTTAAATGCTTCTCGAGAACAATTGAAAGTGCAAAACGCAGACAATTTCGTATCCCTGATTTGGTCAGGTGCTGGACAAGAAACTGCACTAAAAGTGTTACAATCATTTAAAAATCTCATCATGCAATTCGTTTCATTTCTAAATCCTGAACGCGATATACAAATTAATGAAAAAACTTTGGAGATTAAAATTAGAATTCGATCTCCTTTGATTAGAGAACAGATTGATGCGTTATCGACTGCTATAATAAACCCCAAAAGAATTACAAAGACTCTAATTGAAGATAATCAAAAAGCTACTTTTTGGTTTAAACCAAACAATCAACACAATAAAAGCGCGGGAACATCCAACTCAGAGCCAAATGCTTTGAACGAAAATACTAATTCAATATCTGCATAGTAGGTTTAATTTATTACATTACAACAATGATACTAGATAAAGAGGGTTGAACCATGTTACAGCTTCAAGACATAATCCAATTTTGCCTGGGGATATCTTTTGATAACTCAGATCACTTGCAGGCATTGGCTAAAACACTGTATGAAAATATTGACGACAACTTATCAGTTACACCGAGTGAATTTATTACGCGTCTGGCTTCGCATTACCAACTTAACCAATTTCAGAAGTTAATCCAGGCCTTAATTAAATTTGAGAAACAAGCTCACAATAACGCCCACTTACCAGAACCAAAGACGTCCGATAACCAAACAATAACACAACAGCTAATTAAATTTTTCACTGTGAAAAATGGTCTTCCGGAGCCGAAGTTAAACACATATGAAAACAAATCATTGATACCGAGCTTGCAATCGTACTTAACTAATGAATTGCTCAATCGTTGCCAACAAATATCTTTTAAACAGACTCATGAAGTAGAAGCATTTGCTAAACTGCTGTATGAAAATGTAGGCATCGGATTGGCAATAAATGGACGTGATTTTATCGAACAGTTGACTCAACAGCTGCCCCAGCCGGAAAAAATTACTCAATTAGCATGCGCTTTAATTAAAGTTAAAAATCAAGATATCTACAACCAACTCGAAAGCAAAAACTCATTACTGCGTAATTTAATAGAACATCTAATTTATAAACATTACTGGGAAAGCTTTATTAGTGATACTGAAAGTGACCCACAAAAATTATTTATTTTTAAAGAAAAGTTAATGAGTCCTGCTTTGATTCCTATTGTTGAAATATTTCAAGAACTTGCAGCTAATTCGATACCCATTCAAATAGCCGCTAATCATATGTTGAGTTGCTTACGTTTCATTTATGCGAGTACCACACAATCGGAGGCGAGTGTCTGCAAGCAGATCTCTCTAAATTTGCAAAAACAAGAGCTTGTCAATTTGGTTATTTTATTATTACAAGGTGACCCTGAAATCAAGTCCTTATTCGAGACATTACCGTCTTCATCGATGTCTGAATCATCACAATCAGATTTTCGCTGCAGTGAAGACCATTACAATGTATGTGCTTTTGATGCTGCTATGCGTGAAGATAAAGAACTGCTGGATATTATGTTAAAACACGACCCGCAAGAAAAAAGACGTTTCCTTAGAGCAGATATTCTTCACTTGAATAGACAATTGGAAATAGATAGCTTTGAGCGCGCTTTAATCGAAGTGCAGCGGAGCGCTTTGCTAGAATTTCTTAAAAAGACTGATCGCACTCCTCTAGCACTACAAAAAAAATTTGATGATGCTGTTAATATGCTTATCAAAAGAACCGCTCAAGGACATCTTGAGGCTGCTAAAGTCAAAGAAGAAGCCATGGTTATGGTGCCCGAAGATTACGATGAAGTGAAACAAGATTATGAAGAACTTGCTTTGGGTAACGGAAAACGAATGTCGGAACGTATGCATCCATTAGTGACAATTTCCAGCACTCATATGGCAGTTGAGTTTCATAACTCTAAACCTTTGATCGTTCCGCCAGGAAAAAATTTGAACGAATATAGTCAAGATTTGTTGGAGATAATCGAAAGGAAACATACTGAAATAAAAAAATTGGTTTCGGAGATAACCAATGCTAACCAACTTGCACGAGAATACTGGCACCAAAAAGACACAGATCGGAAACTTTTATTAGAAAAATATTTGACTAATCCAAAAAATCTTGAAGGCATTATGTCGCTATTAGCATTCAATCCTGCCGAAGCCCCTAGAGAAGAGGCAGCTCGGATAGAAGAGCTTCATAAACTTTTAGAAGACGAAGGAAATCGCTGGGTACTTGATGGAATACTGAATGCAATTGATTCTTGTAATTTATATACTAGGGACACTGGACGCAACTTGCTACATTATGCAGTTGAGTATGGTAAAAGTGGCATTATTGAATTATTGATGACGCGTGGCGTTGATTTGTTTAGAAAAGACAAAACAGCCTATGAAATAAAACAAGAAAGATATAAAAAATGGTTACCTGAAGAAAGTAATCCAGCAGATAAATTAGTAAAAAAGTTTTTATCCATAAATATAATAAGCACGCAAAAAATAGATCCATCTTCATTGATTTCGACGTTTATTGAGTATGAAAGAAATGCACAGCACATTTTTCAGGTTAATATTGGTCAACTGGTCGATATAGAATCCACAGATTTTCAAGAATTTCTACACTTTTGCTTGCAAAAAAGGCAAGAAAAGTCAGATGAATATCACATAGACAAAATGGACCAAAGTATACAGGAAATTCTTGATTTTAAATATGAAAAACCTGTTACTACTATTCGTGCGAACTATCAAAGATTTTTAAGTTTTTTAAAAGCATATCAGGAGAAAAAGAGAGAGAAAAAAAAAGAAGGTGGGTTATCACCATTCCAGTTGTGTCTTAAGGAGCCTAAGAAGGAATTTAATTATAAGATTGAACTCGGGCAATTAAAGGCAGCAAGAAAAAAGTGTCTAATGAATATTCTTTGTGCCTTAAAAGATCGTGATATTCATGAATGGAGGTACCGTTATCAAATTAAAAATCATGATGTGGAACGAGCCATGCACTTATTTGCTAACGAGGTAAAAAGTTTCTTAGATAAACAAACCGACGACCTTCTCACAAGTTTGGATGGTTTCCTATCGCTGTCAAATAAAAACGAGAAAATCGAACTATATCAAAAATATTACACTAAGTACTTAGATGCCTTACGAGAGAACAATCCTTGGTTGTTTTTTGAATACGTAAGCGAGCTCACTAATAAAATGGCCGTGGAGCCTGAGCATTTTGAAGCATCGTTATTGAGTTTTAAAGATACATTTACGACAAAATTTCCATTGGGAAAATTTGAGTCATGGAAAAATTTTGTGAAACAACGGAAAGATTTAGCTAATGGTAGCCAGATAACTGAATCATTTCTTAAGAACGAAGTAGCTGAATTCACTGGGCACGAACACAAGTTGATGCAAGAGGCAACAGCCCTGAAAGTAGATCGTGAAGATTTGGTGCAAACTAATTATGAGCTACAACAGAAGTTGCAAGAAGCACATGATACAATTGACGAAAAAAACGAAATTATTAAAACCCTAAATGAAAATACGAATAAGATAGACAATATAATTCAGAAGTCGAAAGATGAGAAAGTGCCACTATTGCAAAAGTTGGAGCAGTTTGAAAAACAATCACAGCCTCGTAATGAATATACGAGGCAGATAAATCGTGAGTTACAACAGAAGTTACAAAAAACACTTGATACTACCGATGAATTGAACATAACCATTAAAACACTAGAAGCTGAAAATAATAGAAAAGATGAAACAGTTCTGCTGCAAAAAAATGAAATTGAAAAGAAAGATAATATGATTCAGAAACTAAATGATGAGAAAGCCGAACTGTTTCAAAAGTTAGAGCAGTTTGAAAAATCATCGCGGTTTCGTAGTGAAAATATAGACCAGAAGAATCGTGAGCTACAGCAGGCGTTGCAAGAATCACTTGACGCAATTTACAAAAAGGATGCAATTATTGAAACACTAGAAAGTCGGGTTAAGAAACAAGATAAAATTATCACGAACCAAACAAACCAATTCAAAGAAAAGGATAGTGAGATCGAAAAGTTAAAAAATGAAAAAAAGGATAATATAATTCAGAAACTGAATAGCGGACAAAAAAAGGAAGTGCCTCCTTCAGTCGCAGAAAAGAGGCAGCGTTCTTCAACAACAAACACTAATCAGCGGATATTCTTCGACTCTCTTGCTGCCTTTAAGCAAACTTCTGCAACAGGTTCGGACATAGAAACCGAGCAACAGCAGCTACCTTTATCATCCACAAAAACGACTACCACCTCCTCAGTCTCAGTTGAGTCCACATCATTATCAAGCGGCAACCCCAGGAAATCTTTGCCAATAAAAGCACCTGTAGCTGAATCACCATCATATGTAGCCATTTCTACAACAGCGGGAGCTAGCCAACAGTCTGTGTCTAAAGAACCATCTAACCAACAGGCAATCCCATCAAATAATTTATCTGAGCGGATACAATTTTTTACTCCATCTCCAGTTAACCCAAAAAAGCAAACACCAACATCTAATAACAACATATGGCGTCCTAAACAACTAGAAAAAGGCAACACTGAACCTAATCTTTCTAGGGAAACGCAAACCCCAAAGTAGGCAGCATTCAAAGATTCCTTGATTCCGCTAATGCTGCATCAAGGCTACATAAAATTTTTGTCGTTTAGTGAGAAATTTACAACAAGAAATGAAATATTTAATAAAACCTTAATATTAGAAGAATATATTTTTTAGTAAGTGAACAATTAAACATATTGGTTTTTAATACCAATATTGTAAGGAAACCCACAGGAGTTATAAGATGCCAAATAATGTTTGCTCTGATTCAAAAGTAGTATTAGAAGAGGTACAAAGCGTTTTACGGGAAAAAGCCCCATTGCTCATTAAGAAGCTTAGCAGTTGGTTGCCGTGGTCTACGAGTCCGGAAAAACGAGTTAATCTAAAAGCGGGCACGATTGATGGTCTAGCCTTAGACCAATATGAACGCAAATTGAAAGATTATCGTCCTAGCTTTTCAGATTCGCTATTCGAACGAACTACTAATAATTTTGAGCTGTTGCTGTTATTGTATTATTATACCCAACAGATCTTACAAATTGATCCGAAAAAGGGGATACCTGCTCATTTGAAAAAAACCCTGGAGAAAGCGACCGACTTGGAACTGAAACTGGGGCAATCATGGATTGGCTTTGAAGCCTTGAAAAACCAAGCAAACCAGTCATATGACAAATTATATAACGTAAATCCTGTCGATCTTAGATCAGCTTCAGCACCTACAACTTGTACAAGGTTACCCAACGCGAACGAAAATAACTCTACATATGGGCAGTTGACGTTGTCGAGCATTTCACACGTTTCCTCGAATAAGACTACACCCCCCCCTATCCCAAGCTCACTGCGTCACCAGTGGGAAAAAAAAGATAAGCCAAAATTAGTGGAATTAATACAGAATTGTTATCAAGAACTGAGGACAACAGAGAATAAAGAAGCTTTTCAACATATGATTAAACAACTAGAACACGAATTTCGTCAGTTAAGCATCAAATATCATCCTGACAAACAAGGTGAAAGAGAAGTTTTTCAAGACGTAAAGGAATTTATAGCCGAGAAAATAAATTGTCTTAAGCAAGGACGAGATCCTTTTGCAGTAGGACAGACGGAGAAAATGGTTGATTCTCAATGGACGAAAACAGAATTAAATGACCTATTTCGCATATTTGCAGAATTGAAAGAATTTTATCAGCAGCAAAGGCAATCGCAGATGGGGATTAGACGCGGGATTGAACATGTCCTAAAAAAGGCCAAAGAACAAAACGAAGAAATTGATAAACTTAGCCAGTATTTTAAAAGACAACATCGTGAGCTCGATGTTTTAGCTAATGATTTTGAAGCAATATCGAAACGAGTTGAGCGTCTAGTAGGAGCTGTACCTACGGCACCAAATGAGAATCTGCCAGAACCAGGAGGCGCGCATCTCGATAAAACGTTGAGAGCTCCTGCTTCAACGCCCCTCGAAGGCGCGGCTTCCGCGGGCTCGGCGGTTAGTGTTTCGGACTTCCCTCCCTTCTCGGAAGAATTTTTTGAAGACTTAAATGGCAATCTGACGCAAGAAAAATTTGTTAAAGACCCAGATGACAATCTGGTGGAAGAAAAATCTGAAAATTCAAGTCCAAGGTTTCGTAGACGACCTTATCAAACTGCTGTGTTATTAGCGCGCGCCCAAAATAGACCCTACGGTCATGAATATCTATCTGCTAAAGCCTTTATTGGCGAACGTTTTGAATATTACGCTGACTCACATAATAGCGCAGTTATTTGTGGGAGCAGCTATGCTAACCAACGCAGCAATGATGAACATGGTGTTCTCGATACCAGTGTTGTTGATTATATTTATGACCGTGATGGTGTACGAATCGGAATGAGTATGGC
>JBAUEV010000039.1:0-8196 GCA_049678805.1 Gammaproteobacteria bacterium | reverse complement strand
GAATACATCCCTGTATTCTCCGGTCTTCCAACGACACCCACACGACATTCTTACCCAATGACCTTATTTATAAGAAATATGCAACAACGCCGAACAAGTCACGGCACGTAGGCAGTCCTGCCTTTTCAGTTTATTCCCCTTGCAGTTAGGGCAAGGTTTTGGTATAAAAACCAGCTCAGTATCAGGAGAGTCTAATCATGTCCCGAGTTTGTCGAGTTACCGGTAGAGGTCCTATGGTAGGACACAACGTGTCCCATGCCAATAATAAAACCAAACGTCGTTTCATACCCAATTTACAAAACTTGCGTTTCTGGGTAGAAGAAGCAACAGAAGGTGTTGCTCACGGCAAAAAAAGGGGACGATTTGTTAGGTTGCGTGTTACCGCCCGCGCCTTACGTACCATTAACAAATACGGTATTGAAAAGGTCCTTGAAGATTTAAAAGCCAAAGGTGAAGTTTATTAAAGTTTTGTGAAAGAGGGTAATTATCATGGCTGGTAAAGGTCGCGAAAAAATTAGTTTAAAATCAGAGGGGAAAACCAAAAAAGGTAATTCTACGGGAACCTTTCGTACCACGACGACCAATAAAGCAGCAATGACTGCTAATAAAAAGTTGGAAATAAAAAAATTTGATAAGCGTGCTTATAATGAAAAAACGGGTAGAAATGGCATGCATGTGATATTCAAGCAAACGAAACTAAAATAATTTAAGCCGCTTTCGGCGATTTTTTTCTATACTGTCTATAACCCATCCTCATTATGCCTGAACTGCCTGTACAGCACAGATGCCTGTCTATTTCGTAAAGATTAAGATTACCTTAAGGTTTCGTAAGTATACTGTAAAAGATTTAAAATAGGTTGAAAGTTAGTTTTTCTCAACTTACAATAATCAAAAATCCTGCAGTTTGATCTAGCTTCATCCTTAATTTATTCATTGTTTGTTTAATAACAATGCAGCGAATGTAAATTTTATTTGAAATTAATTAAGATTTTTTATCAGTAGCAATCCCATACGGGTAGCTTTTGTTTGTAGTGGTACGTAATTTAGAAGGGGGAATTTATGCCTAAAGGCAAAAATAACTTTTTAGAAGTGACGAAACATTTTGAAAAGATTGATGTTGAAAATTCAGCGCTAGTGCAGAATTTTAAAGATGGTGATTTGCTATATGGATTTAAAGACGTACGAAGTGTATTTCGACCCCACATCGAAAAAAGAATTACCAGTAAAAATATTACCATTGATGACTATAACAATCCTCTGCTGCATAAATTTTTAGATGATGATTACTACTTTTTGCTCAACTTAAAGGATGCAGATATTGACACAGTGGTTAAATCTTTAGCCGAAGTCTATCTATTAGATGAAGCTCAACAAAAATATATTACCTATATTTTAAGTCAGGAAAAGTTTAGTCCCCGTAATGAGGAGATGAAACCTAAGCTCGAAAAACGAAAGTCAGATGCAGATCATCGTGAAGAAGTCAAACTACGACGTTTGTGCAAGGCAGCATTAACTTGGCCGCAGAAAACAATTCACTTCTGTTTAGATACGCTTAATGAAGATCAAGCTATAACAAAATGGAATCGGGAAGAGAATAAAATAGATAATGGGTTCACCGATGCAGAACTTCGATGGCTTTATAAAAATTGGGAAAAGGTTAAAGACAAAGTTATTTTTTATAAAAATGGCGAGCAAACCGAAGCACCATGGGCTGGTGAAAAAGCAACTTCTTGGGCTGAAAATTATAAAAAAGGTTCTTTTTATGTTCAGCAAATGGCAGAAGAACCCGAAGTGAAAAAAGCACCCACCAAAGGCAAAGGTAAAAATAAAAGATCATTTACTGATTTCGAGGATGATGTAGAAGAAAATTCACCGAAAAAAAGGGGAGCAAAGTCGAAACCTAACAGAAACCTGTTTAGTAACTTCTTCGATCCCTCAGAGGAAATCTTGCCTGAGGAAAGTATGGCCAAATCGAAACGTGAGGAGGGACTGCCCTCCCTAGAGGCAAACAAAAAACCAACTAAACATAGCACATTTTCTGATGATTCTTCTGGATTTTTCTCAAAGAGCACTAGTCGGGTAATTCAGCAACAAGATGGGAATTCGCCAGAAGGTAGCAGTAAAAAAACTGCCAAAGATAATACTTCGGATCAAGATTATTCAGAGAATGATAGTCCTGGATATCATACCCCTTAGATGTATAAATCAGCAAATGAACCCGGAGTGGCGGGATTTATACCTTGACATAAATAAGCAAATGGACCCCGCGGTCGATGCCGCGGGGTTTCGAGTATTTTGCGGTCGATGCCGCGGGGTTTCGAGCATGAGGAATTATTCAACGACACCCTTGAAGGGGGGAAAGTTGTTTTCTAAGTTTTAAGGGCAAGGAGTCGGAGTTTTATGTGTAAGCTCAAAATCTTCTGCGTACCACCGTGTAACAAAATCCTCCGCTTCTTTTGCCCCCGCTTCCTTTGCCCTGTCAAGGACATCCGGTGTTACATACCGGCTAGCCAACTTGAGGCAGCCCTCCATCGCACTGGACAAATCTTCATAAGCAACATGTTCGAAAGTTAAACCGCGTTTTATACCATGCTCAAAGTAAGCATTATGAATTGCTGCAGGGCAATGAGGTTCTATAAGCAAAGCAGTTTGTAAATGTTGTACAGCGAGCTTGTAGGCGTTTTTTATCGCTTCTTTATCCCTATCGTTACATATTTTTTCATAGTAATCTGCGATTGCCAGGTGGTTTCGGTATAAATGAATATAACCAGGTGTGCCATGCAATTTGAGTTTTTCCACCCTTGCCAAAATTTGTGCAATCTTATCCTTAGCTATATTGCCATTGCGTATTTCATCATATAGATTTTCTAAATCATATTTATTTAACAGAATAATGGCATGAAATGAACAATATTTTTCTGCCTTTAACAAGCATTTTAGTTTTTTTTGATGAGCATTTTCATCGACTAAATCGTTTGAACGAGGCGTTTTATCTAATTCATATCCTCTGGCAGAATAATAAAGACCTGCTAGCAAATGAAAGCTATGAATCACACATTGGGGTTGTAATGGTGTAAAATTATAAGTTTTCGATAGTTTTGATAATTTATTAGGATTACTAATTATTTCGTCCCAAAATTCAACAAGATCATCGTGGAAATAACATTTCTTAATAAAAGGGGCTTCATTTCTATAGACTTTTATCAAATGAACTAAATGGTTTTCTAGTGATCGAATCCGATCAATAACATCTCCCTCTGAGGGTATAAATAATGCTGGACTTGAAGAAGTTATTTTAATTTTTTTATTTGCCATATTGCCTCTCCTTGAATGAGCTGAATAATATCCTATAAAGTGATTTGGTATGCAACTAATAAACATTTCGACAGGGTAGATAATTTTTTTTGTCGCAATTGTAATGGTTAGATAAAATTTTTATCGGATAGGGAGATATACCACTCACTCAGTTGAGATTTTTTCTGTTAACCGCTGGTATTTGGCCAATAAAACTGCATGGGATTCAATGTAATTGGGATTAATGGGGATGCAATCAACTGGGCAAATTACGACGCATTGTGGTTCGGTAAAATGACCTATACACTCCGTGCATTTATTGGGATAAATGTGATAAATTTCGGGTCCTTGATAAATTGCTTTATTAGGACATGCGGATTCGCAAACGTCGCAATTAATACATTCATCAGTAATCATTAACGCCATAACTATCCCTTCAATGACAGAGTTCGCAATGCCTCAACCACTGGCAGCGGAACAAAATGAGTTATATCGCCCTTCAGCCGGAAAATTTCTCGGACTATCGTTGATGAAATAAAAGCGACTTGTTCATTTGGCATTAAAAATACCGTTTCCAAATGAGATGCTAATCGCCGATTCATGCCTGTCATTTGAAATTCATATTCAAAATCGGTTACACCGCGCAAGCCACGAATTATCACACTAGCCTGTTTTTGGTGGGCAAAATCTACTAACAAGCCATCAAAGCTGCAAATTTCAATATTCTTGATTTTGGACAAAACCTTTTGTGTCAATGCTACGCGTTGTGGTAAGTCAAATAATGGCATTTTGTGCGCCCCAATTGCTACCGCAACAATCACGTGATCGAACAATTTAGTGGCTCGTTGGATGATATCCAAATGGCCATTGGTAATAGGATCGAAGGTACCCGGGTAGATGGCAATCGTTTTCATAAAATAAGAGTGATTTATCAAAATCCAATTATACCCCTTTTTAACGGCTTGAAATAGCTATTCCAATAAACATTTGGATGCGGGTATTTCTTTATTCAAAAATTTCCTGTACAATAAAATATTTTGCTATGTCTACGAAGTTGTGGGGGGAGATATGCAAAGTAATCGAAGCCAACTCATTAAATTTTTGGCTGACAAACGCATTAAAAAAATTTTAATTGCTGAAGGTCATTTAGAAAAAACGGCAAAAGATTTGCTTATTGACAATATGGATCTATTCCTTGATCCGGAAAAAACGGGCGGACGAAAAGTTGTAATCGTATTGGAACACTTGTCAGTTAGAAAACTACCTGAAATAGATGCAGCAATAGCACAACGGAAATTTACAAAAGCTTTAAAAAATACATTTGACTGGCTAACGTATTGTGTTATCGAAGAGAATATAAACAAACTTACTAAATTAGCGGCAATGGCCATCTGTAATGGTATAAGTGTTATCGGGGCTGAAAATGAAAAAACCAACTATAGCTCCCTTTTACAGATCACTTAGATAGAATTAAGAAAGGTAATAACGCTTTTGAAGAAGAAGTTAAAAAAATAAATTTGGAAGAAACTATTATTGTTTTTCTCGGTGGAGCCGCTCATATACCTACAATTAAACTTAAGAGCAAAAGGATCGCTTCAAACATTCATGGGTTGAAAGAACGAATAGATGAAAATAATGATACTATTTCATGGTATGTGAGAGATAGTGTTGCCAATGAATTCCTTGAACCCAATCCAAGCAAGGTAGTTCTAGGTTTTTTTGGTGAAGTTGATTTCGATGTTGTTAGTTTTAAAATACCTGAAAATGAGCGCGAACGAACTGCTAATGAGAAACTCGAATGTATAATCAATTTAAATCCATTAGCATGTGATAATTCATTAGATATTCATAATCTATTTACTCCTCCAGAGCATTTACATTTTTTTGAATCGGCAGCAAGAAGTAGCCCGAAATTTTTTAGTTCGAAGGAATATAAACCAAATATAATGGAACAGTCATCTTTATCCACTCCTAGTTGTTCTAGTAGTTATAATTGTAACAACTCAGCCACTTAGCTTAATAGAATAGACTTCTTTCCAAACCTCGATAAACGGCCAATCTCTATGAAAAAATTCGCTCGGAATCCTCATCCGCTTATCACCTCAGGTCAGTATCTGATTTCAAGGGATGGCGACTCTCAATAATTATTCTTGTAACCCTATTCTCACTTCATTATGATCTTTATGAGTTTTGAGAATGAAAGGGAAAAACCGATGCTGATTGGCTACGCGCGTGTTTCTAAAAATGAGCAACACACTAATCAAGCCTTGGTTTGGGTTTATTGATATCGTGTGCACTTTCGAGGCGTATTGGCCGGTAAACCAAAAACGCGGGAGTTTTATGTTTCATAACAAAGATGATTACCAACAAATTTGTCAAATACTTGGATACACTTTTGATAACCAGGCATTGTTGCAACAGGCGGTTACCCGAAAATCTGGATGGATGGAGCGTAAGCAGGAAAAACACGTAGGCCATAATGAAACATAGGCCACGTTAGGTGATGGCATGTTAAGAGTTGTCATTGATGATATTTTAATGGAAATTAACCCTGATTATGCGAAAGGAAAACTAAGTCCAGATAGGGATAAGCTTGTTAGAAATGATACTTTAGCGGAGATAGCCCAACGCAATCAATTAGGGCGGTTCTTGATAATGGGCAAAGGCGAAGAAAAAGGCAAAGGAAGAGAAAACACAACCATTACAGCCAGTGCTTTAGAAGCCATTATAGGAGCACTTTTTCTTGATAGTGGGAGAGATTATTTTGCCGTTAAAAAATTCATTATTAAAAAATGGGGCTTCATCGGGCACTATAATCATTTTTTAATTAAAGCTATTGGTGACAATGAGGCACCACAAGTAGCTTATTTTCTTAAGTGTGGCGCTGATCCGAATTTGTCTTACCACGTACTCTTTCAGCCGGGTAGTCAGAAGATACCTAATACAGATATATTTTTTATTCCTTTTGAAACCACCAAAGACGAACCTGTCGAAATACTTACTTTTCCGCTCTTTGAAGCAGTAAAAAAGAATAATATCCCAATGGCGATAACACTACTAAAGTACGGTGCTTCAGTGAATCAGCAAAATATTATAGGTATAACACCACTTTACGATGCCGCTTACCTAGGCCATATTGAGATGGCTGATCTTTTACTGCGCAATGGCGCAAAGTTTATTCAAGAACATGGCTCAGGATATACGCCATTACACATTGCCGCCTGGGAAGGAAAAACAAAGATGGTTGAATTTCTATTAACCAAAGGCGCTGAGATCGATAAAAAAGATTATTTTGGCACAGCGCCGTTGCATGTTGCAGCTTCGGAAGGCCATGGTGAGGTGGTTGCTTGTTTGCTTACCCGGGGAGCCCAGGTAAATATTAAAAGTAATAATATAAACAATAATCTTGTAGAAACACCTTTACATCGAGCAGCAAGTAAAGGACACATTGAAGTGGTCAAATTATTAATTCAACATCGTGCCAATATCAATGAACAAGATCACAAGGGTCAAACACCGCTACATCGAGCAGTATTCAGCAAGCATCTTTTGGTTATCCAGGAAATTCTCAAACATAATCCTGAGATGGATATGAAAGATGCCAATGGCAAGCGTGCACAGGATTTGACAACCGATAAGCAGGTGCTAAAAACATTGACTGGCCTGAAGGATATAGCGTTATTTAATGCCGTCAAAGAAGGGGATTTAGTGGGTGTTAACCACTGGCTTCAACAAGGTGCTGATCCCAACAGCATGCATGAGTTTGGGTATAAAATTTCCTGTCCGCTTGCATTCTCAAAGGGAACTGAGCCAATGTGGTTTGAGTCCTGTTCATATGCTCAAGAATCAACTGCTTTAGATTTAGCTATCCGCGAGTTGGGTTGTTTGCATGCAAATACATTGTCAATTGTAGAAACGTTACTTAAAAATGGTGCTAACCCTAATATAGTCAGTGATTTTCAGAACCCTTTACTCCACGAAACAATTGTTTATTACAGTAAAGGGTTCACAAATTATGAAGACCATATAACTGCTTTTACTGAACTAACCCGTTTACTGTGTGTATATGGTGCAGATACTGCAAAAAGAAATATTGTTTATAGAAATGAAAATGGGTTTACCCCGCTTGAATTGGCAATAGCGGTAGCAGATCATGAGAAGGTGGGTATTTTGTTACAACAGGGTGCCGACCCTAATTTAAAGGATTCTGACGGTCAAACTTCTCTACATTGGGTGGCTATCTATAGCAATGTCTATGGAGATGAATTACATAAATACTCTTTTTTTTCTGATATTTCTGATAAAAATGTGGCTTATCCAAAAATTTTTAGTACTTTAGCTAACGTATTAATTTCCAGCGGCGCCGATCCGACGGTTGTTGATAATAAAGGCAAGACAGCAGCAAGCTTGGTGACGAATTATTCAGTGAAGATGGCTCTTTCAGCCCCATCAGTGGAGCCTCTTGAAAGGCAAAACGAGGAGAGTTGTCTTTTGCTATAAGGAGAGGTGGCCCCTCATAACGTACGGATTTGTGCAGCGGCTTTGTTAGCGAGTCGCCTATATCGTGAATCAATGATATGGGCGATTCCCTAGTAAGTCGCTTTCGTGAAATTCTTCATTTATAAGAATGTTCTGCTGCTTCAATTCCTACAGGAGCTAAATATTTTTTCTTAATTGCATAAAGAGTTCCATCAGACCACATTGAATCAAGAGCGCGATTGAGCAATTGCTGCAACGCCCGATCCTGTTTACGCGTAGCAAAAGAAATTTTTCTTGGTTCAATTAAGATGGCTTCTAATCGACCTTTAGACAAATGCTGGTCATAACGGAGTAAGCCAAGATAAGATATAAATACATCAATATCTTTTCGTTTAAGAGCAGTTAAAGCGGCTGTGTTTGAAG
>JBAUEV010000038.1:0-8227 GCA_049678805.1 Gammaproteobacteria bacterium | reverse complement strand
AAGCAAGCCCAGCAAGAGGCATATATTAAGACTCCTATATTAATGTGTCATTTCCCATGTATTCCTTCTGTTGTGGGAAGACAGCTAATTTCACTGCTGGATGTCAAAAATAGGTTATGTCAAACGTCAATATGCAATTCGATGTCATCATTGTAGGTGCAGGGCCAGCAGGATTGGCAGCGGCTATTCGTCTAGGGCAGCTTAATCAGCAACACAATAAAAACCTAAAAATTTGTGTTCTTGAAAAAGGGGCTGATGTAGGTGCCCATATTATATCCGGCGCTGTTTTTGAACCTCGTGCTTTGCATGAACTACTACCCGATTGGCAAACAAGAGGTGCGCCTTTAAATACACCAGTAACTACTGATAAATTTTTATTTCTCTCTAAGAATAAATCCTGGCGCTTACCTGTCCCACCCCTATTACACAATCACGGTAATTACATTATTAGCTTAGGTAAATTATGCCGCTGGCTAGCAGAACAAGCGCAAGCGCTAGGTATAGAAATTTTCACTGGTTTTCCTGCCGCTGAAATTTTGTACGATGATAAAGGCCAGGTACGCGGAGTAGCAACTGGTGCATTTGGTATCGATAAAAATGGCCAACCCACAGAGCGTTATCAACCTGGAATTGAACTGCTTGCTCGTCAAACCTTATTAGCTGAAGGTTGTCGTGGTTCACTTACCAAAATTCTTAATCAACGATTTCAATTGCATAATCCGCAACAACCACAAACCTATGGTATAGGTGTTAAAGAATTATGGGAAATTGATCCGTCTCAGCATCGTCTGGGCACGGTACTCCATACCGTTGGTTGGCCGCTCACTAATGATACTTACGGTGGTTCGTTTGTGTACCATTTAGAAAATAATCGGGTCGCCGTAGGTTTGGTAGTTGGGCTTGATTATGAAAACCCCTACCTTGATCCTTTTCAAGAATTACAACGTTTTAAAACTCACCCTGCGATTCAATCCCTCTTTATCAACGGCAAACGCATTGGTTATGGTGCACGAGCGATTAATGAAGGTGGTTGGCAAGCAATTCCAAAATTAACTTTCCCGGGTGGTATGCTTATAGGGTGTGCCGCTGGATTTCTAAACGTGCCGAAAATTAAAGGTTCTCATACCGCGATGAAATCGGGGATGATTGCTGCAGAAACAGTATTTAGCGCATTAACTCAACAACGCAACGGCGAATTAACGGAATACACACACAGCCTACGAAACTCTTGGATTTGGCCAGAACTTTATAGTGCACGTAATATACGTCCTGCTTTTCGCTGGGGATTATGGCCTGGTTTAATCTATTCTGCCTTAGAACTCTATTTGTTGCGTGGTAAAGCACCATGGACTTTTAAAAATCATGCTGATTATTTATGCTTAAAAAAAGCGAATCAAGTCACTCCTATTTATTACCCTAAACCAGATAATAAAATCACTTTTGATAAATTATCCTCAGTTTATCTTTCCAATACCCATCATGCAGAAAATCAAATTTGCCATTTGCAATTACTAAATCCACAACTGGCGATTGATGTTAATTACAAACTCTATGCTTCACCTGAAACATACTATTGTCCTGCCAATGTTTACGAAATCGTGCAGCAAAACGGTCAACCGCGATTACAAATCAATGCGGCTAATTGTGTACATTGCAAAAGTTGCGACATTAAAGACCCTATGCAAAATATTAATTGGATACCACCTGAAGGCGGCGGTGGACCAAATTATGTGGATATGTAAATCATCATTATCGGCGTAAGTGTTTGCAAATAAAAAAACTATCAGGTAAACTCAAATTTTCCTCATAACTAATAATTATTATTAAAACCACATAAACAAGGAGGGATGTGATGAAACCAAGTAATCCAGAAAAACCAAATAAACCTGAAATACCTCAACCGCCCACACCTCCAGCAGCACTGAATAAACAACCAGCTATTTCTAAAGGTCCCCCTAAAAATTCTCAAACTAGATCAAGAGCATATACTATAAGCACTCCTGGACAAGCGGCTGTGGTAAAAGGCGCCCTCGCTCTGGAAGATCAAGAAAAACAAGAGCTTGAAGCGTTGAAGGAAAAACAAGCTAAGCGAAGGGAAGAAAAAGAAAAAACGTTACAGCAACTCCAACAAGACCTTCAGTCAACTTCTTCAAAACCAATAGATAAAAAGCCTTCAACAGAGGCTATAACTACTGTTGTAACAACTCAGTCTGGAACAGCTTCATTTCGACCAGCTTCTACCCATCCTTTACAGCCATCCGCTGATTTAGCTAAATTAGCCGCCGAAAAAGTACAACAACGTAAAAACCAAAAGAATACAGAAATTCGAACAACTTCTAAAGCAAATTTGAAACCATCCACTTCACAACAGAATTTAAATTCTATTTCATCACCTAGCCCTGAGAACGTGCCAAATATAGCTACTCAACCAGTTGGTGGAAGAGTTGGAAAACCAGCAGCTCATCAACGTTCCATTTCACAACCAGTTTTACCAGGTTTAACAGGTGCAAAAAAACTTCCCGGCTTGCCACCGAGACCTGTGGCTACTTCAATAACGGCTGATACAACATTAAAACCCACAACATCTAATGAAGATAAATCTAATTCTAATTCTGATAGTAGCCTTCCATTATCAAATGAAAATCCTGTTATAACACCACCAACGATATCTAAGCCTATTAATACGTCTGAAATTGCTACTGAAGATAGGGATCACCCATTATCCGAATTAATAAATACGTTTATTAACTCATTCGATACATTAGGTAAGAGTACTGTTGAACACCCATTAAAGTTCTTATCCGAGAAGATAATTATTCCGACCTTTGCGCGATTGCTTAAGGAATTATCGCAACGTAATATTACAATAGATACTAATAGCTTACATACTTCTATCTCGCAGTTGTTGCAGCACAACTTTACAACAACTTCTGATGATAATACTTCGATGTGGGCGTCACTGAATCAGCAATTAAAGTCATTTTCCGACTCTTTGCAGCAAAGAAATACTGAAAATCCAGTTAATTCAATGCTGGAGTCATTTCAGCAAATGAAGTTATTGTTGCTGTTCTTGGAAAACAACCCTATAATAAATACTGTAAATTTCCCGACGTTGAAAGCGCTTCTTCAGGGACTTCAGAACCCTACAATACCTGCTGAAACAGTCAGAACACTAAGTGAAAAAGCACCAGCACTAACAATGCCTGAGCCAATTCCTCTTGAAAATAAGACCTCGCCGAGACAGCAATCTAATTCTAATCTGAATACTCAAACAGAAAAGACAACTAGTTCTATTACACCAACTCCACAGCCAAATTCTGCTGAAGAAAGCGTTGCTTTAAATAAGGATAAGACCTCACCGAGGCAGCAATCGAATGTGAATACACAAACAGAGAAGATGCCAGATACTCCATTAAAGCGTGCTATTAACGCATCAAACACTCTTGCAAAAGTACCTTCTCCTGTTTCCGCTACTCAACCTGAACCTGTACCGGTTTCCGGTTTTTGGTCGTTTTTTTCCGCCTCTGCCCCTGCTCCTGTGGACGAAAAAAAGGAACCTAAAGCAGATGATCCCCTTCAACAAAACCTTACCACGGCTGTAGCAATATTTGGAATAGAAAAAGAGAAACAGCGTCGTGCTGAACATCAACAAGAAAGTATTCCCAAAGATCTAAAACAGGATAGCAGCACTAAACAACTTGACCCAAAACAAGTGAATTTAAAGAATTTTACCCGCTACACAAATCAAATGCATGAAAAATTATCCACCTTTTTACCTGAACTAGCCACTCTTAGCGATGAGATAAGTAATAATAAACTTTCATTAAGTAGTGAGGCCTTTTTAGCGCATATTTTTAAATTAATTTTGAAATATGATAAACCGGAACTTCAAATCTTCTGTGGTAATTTTTTAAAGAATCTTGTACAGAGTTCAAATAGTCTTCCCTCGGCTATTGCATTTTATAAAGACCTTCAGGTAGGATTTTTTGCAAATAAACAACATCTTTTCGCACTCTTTAAAGTTAATGTGAGCGCGGCAAACGATGCCCTAGTAATGGCTGCCTTAAGTGGGTATCATGCCAATGAAGAAGTAACAGCAATAAAAACGTGTTTTGATACAGCTATTCAAATTGAGGAAAAGAACAATCCTAATGCTAATATATTTGAAACTTTTGTAGCCGAGTGTCGAAAACAAAACTTATTTAATGCACGTACATTGATTGCTTTAGGCTTAACTTACTATTCTTTAGATGAGCAAAAGCCCACAGAGCATGTAGTAAATTGCTTCCGTGAAGCGATACGACTAGATAAAAATGAATTTAGTAAATATAAAGAAAGTGCCGATGAAAAATTAGGTAAACTTGCTGAACAACTCTTTAGTGAAAAAACAGCTCAGGAACCTAGTACAGTAGTGCCACAATCCCAAGTAGGGGAATCATCAACTTTGAAAATGTGATTTTCACCGATTGAGTAGACCCCGCGGTCGAAGCCGTGGGGATTCGAACTGGTCCGAATTCCCGCGACTTGATCGGCGTTGTTGCATAATTCCCATGTCTTCGTCATTGCGAGGCCGTTTTTTGGCCGAAGCAATCCATCTTCAAAACCTGGATTGCCGCGTCGCTTCGCTCCTCGCAATGACGTATGGATGCCGCGAGGATTCGAACTGGACCGAATTCCCGCGACTTGATCGCGGGATCTATTCTTCAGCTTGTTTCCTCCCCCTACAAGAATGGGTTTATACATAAGCAGGCTTAAAACTTAAACACTTCTTGTTGAGTGGACCCCGCGGTCGATGTCGCGGGGATTCGAACTGGTTGGAATTAATTATTTGATATTGCGCAACACATACTGCAATATCCCGCCATGGCGGTAATATTCCAGTTCATTTTGCGTGTCAATCCGGCAACGTAAGCTAATTTTTTCTTGGGTGCCATCTGCACGAGTAATAACCGCAGTTATATCACCTCGTGGCACAAGATTTTCTACTAGTCCTAAAATATCAACTTTCTCATTGCCCTCTAATCGCAGGGTTTTCCGTGTTATGCCCTCTTTAAATTCCAAAGGCAACACGCCCATGCCAATTAAATTAGAACGGTGAATGCGTTCAAAACTTTCAGCAATAACCGCTTTTATCCCTAATAAATAAGTCCCTTTTGCTGCCCAATCGCGAGATGAACCAGTGCCATATTCTTTGCCGGCAATAATCACTAATGGCACTTGATCGGCTTGATAACGCATTGCCGCATCATAAATACTCAACGTTTCACCGCTGGGAATATAACGAGTATAACCACCTTCTATATTATCCAGCATCTCATTACGAATGCGAATATTGGCAAATGTACCTCGCATCATCACTTCATGATTACCACGCCGTGCACCATAAGAATTAAAATCTTTTGCTGCAACGCCATGTGCTTGCAAATAAATCCCTGCAGGACTATTCGCCGCAATATTGCCGGCAGGCGAAATATGATCGGTAGTAATGCTATCACCCAATAACGCTAAAATACGCGCTGCAGAAATATTTTGTAGTGGTTGGGGTTGCGGCTGAAGATTAACAAAAAAAGGCGGTTGCCGTACATAAGTTGAGTTCTCATTCCAACGATAAGTAGCGCTACTCGACATTTGAATGCCTTGCCATTCTTTATCGCCTTCAAAAACACTCGCATATTGTTGCTTAAACATTTCACCTGTTACATTGGCCACCGCTTCGGCAATTTCAGCATTGGTTGGCCAAATATCTTTTAAAAATACCGGCTGGCCCGCTTTATCTTTGCCGATAGGCTCTTGCTGTAAATTAATGCGTGTAGTGCCGGCCAAAGCAAATGCAACGACTAATGGCGGTGATGCTAGCCAATTCGCTTTCACTTGGGGATGCACCCGACCTTCAAAGTTGC
Source organism: Gammaproteobacteria bacterium (assembly GCA_049678805.1). Lineage (GTDB taxonomy): Bacteria > Pseudomonadota > Gammaproteobacteria > JBAUEV01. The sequence continues at coordinate 2,327 of JBAUEV010000038.1, read as the reverse complement.
GGTTGCCGGATAATACTGCGGACACTACTAAATCCCCTTCTTTAACTGCATTAGCAACCGTTTCCGGCAAAGGACCCGAATTACCAATACACGTGGTACAGCCGTACCCTACCAATTCAAAACCCAGTTGATCTAAATAGGTTTGTAAGCCCGCTTTTTGTAGATATTCAGTAACTACTTTAGAACCCGGTGCCAATGATGATTTTACCCATGGCTTACGCTGCAAGCCTTTCGCAATGGCTTTTTTTGCCAATAATCCCGCTGCCATTAACACACTGGGATTAGAGGTATTGGTACAACTGGTAATCGCCGCGATTACAACATCGCCGTGTTGCAAACTAAAATCAGCATTTTTAGCAGGCACCGCTTTATTCATTTCGTTTGCTTTACCAGCAAAGGTTAATGCTTGGTTAAACACTACTGGTAGTTGCGCCAACAATACCCGATCTTGTGGGCGTTTTGGTCCTGCTAGACTCGATTGGACGGTGGTTAAATCCAATTCCAGGGTATCGGTGAAAATTGGGTCTGGTGTATGTCGGTCACGCCACATGCCTTGTGCCTTGCAATAGGCTTCTACCAAAGCAATCGTTGTTTCATCACGGCCAGTTAAGTGTAAATAACGTAAAGTTTCAGCATCAATTGGGAAAAACCCGCAGGTTGCACCGTATTCGGGTGCCATATTAGCAATGGTGGCACGATCAGGCAGTGTGAGATCATCCAATCCAGGACCATAAAACTCTACGAATTTATCAACTACTTTACGTGAGCGTAGCATTTGCGTAACAGTTAGCACCAGATCAGTTGCTGTAACACCTTCGCCTAATTTTCCTGTTACCTTAAAACCTATGACTTCAGGGATACACATTGAAATCGGTTGTCCTAACATGGCAGCTTCAGCTTCTATTCCCCCTACTCCCCAGCCTAATACACCTAAACCGTTAATCATGGTGGTGTGGCTATCGGTACCTACCAATGTATCAGGATAAGCAATCTGTCGGCCGTTGCTTTCGCTATGCCAAATGGCTTTAGCGAGATATTCGAGATTGACTTGATGGCAGATACCAGTACCGGGCGGTACGACACGGAAATTATTAAAGGCTTGTTGTCCCCAACGCAAGAAAGCGTAACGTTCATGGTTACGTTCCATTTCTAAATTGACATTTTGCATAAACGCCGTATGCGTTGCGAAGTAATCTACTTGTACGGAATGGTCAATCACCAAATCAACCGGCGTCAAGGGGTTGATTTTATCGCTATCCCCCCCCATAGCCTCCATAGCAGCCCGCATCGCGGCAAGGTCAACAATGCCTGGCACGCCAGTAAAATCTTGCATTAATACGCGTGCTGGACGGTAAGCAATTTCTTGTTCCGAGGTTTTGTTTTGCAGCCAAGTGGCTAGTGCTTGAATGTCTTGGCTGGTTACTGTTTGAGCATCTTCAAAACGCAGTAAATTTTCTAAAAGAATTTTTAATGAAAATGGTAATTTAGAAATATTTTTTAAACCTGATTCTTCAGCAGCTTTAAGACTGAAATAATCAAATTCTTGGCCATTTATTTTTAACGTTCGGCGTGTTTTTAGGGAATCAGTCAACATCGTAGGCTCCACTGTTTAAATGTGGTCTAAGTTTAACTTTTTTTGTAGGTTTTTACCATGCTGTAGTGGGTTATTTAGAGAGGAATTAAGACAATTGATTCCTTTTGGATCAATATTGGCCAAACTCGATAGTATATGTCATTTCAATTTTAAAAGAATAAATTATTTATAATCGATTAAGTAATTGTATTTATAATAAATAATTACTAAAATCGCGAATCTAACTTCATATACTATACTAAAAATGTACTCCCCTAAAATAAGGAGAACTCATTATGAAGATAAATCATTCATATCCCCTAATGTTGGCCAGTTTACTTGGCCTTAGTCTTTTACCCTTAAATGTATTTTCAGCTACCTTCCCAATGCCACCAGCCGGTAATGATGTGGTGGGTGAAGTATTTGTTACTCAAGCGCAGCGAGGCGAAGATTTAGATGATGTAGGCAAACGCTTTGGCATGAGTATGCACGAAATGATGGAAGCTAATCCCGGCATGCAACCTTATAGCCGTTTACGTGCTGGAAAAAAAGTTGTCGTACCAGCACAATTTGTTTTACCGCCTTACCGCAAAGGCATTGTAATTAATCTAGCGGAATTGCGGATTTATTACTTTACTCGGGATGGTAAACAAGTTGTTACCTATCCAGTTGGTTTGGGTCGCGATGAGTGGCGTACGCCTCTCACAGCCACCACTGTGATCGGTAAAACTACCAACCCAGTATGGAATGTACC
>JBAUEV010000037.1:0-2355 GCA_049678805.1 Gammaproteobacteria bacterium | reverse complement strand
GGACTTATCATAATGTATTTGCTTGATACCAATATTATTTCTGAATTGAGAAAAGCAAAATCTGGCAAATCCGATAAAAATGTAGTCGCGTGGGCTAATAGTGTTTCAGCAACAAGCCTCTTTTTATCGGTAATCACCATTTTGGAGCTTGAAACAGGCACACTTTTGATTGAACGGAAAGACCCAACACAAGGGGCGATACTCCGTTCCTGGCTCAATGCGCATGTGTTGCCCGCGTTTTCTGAGCGCGTTCTTGTTGTTGATACTGCTGTTGTGCAATGTTGCGCCAAACTTCATGTTCCAAACCCTCGCTCAGATCGAGACGCCATAATAGCAGCCACTGCATTAGTTCACGGAATGACGGTCGTTACAAGAAATGTTGATGACTTTGAGCCTACGGGTGTTGAAACTTTAAATCCATGGAAATTTAAGCATGTCGATCAGAGAAGATAAAAAACCTATAAAACAAGGCTGCTGCTTTCAGATAAAGCCAATTTAAGAAATACAAATCCAAATTTTTGTTGTGTATGTGGATTATCTAATCTCTCTTTTCCTTGACCAATTAATCTCATGAATTCTGTATAATTAGGCAATGATTCAATTTCTTTATTCGATAATAATGGAAAATTCCGCAGTCCGCTTTGATAAATAAACATCATGCCATAATAAATCGCAACAAAAATTTTCATAAAATTAAACCTGTTCTTTTCAATAGCCGTTAGGTCGCGAGAAAAATATTCTTTCAAAAACTCATCGCAAACATTAGTGTTATAAAAGTAAAAAAATGTAGCGCATGATGCTAAATCAAAATAGAAATTCTGTTGCGAGGCAGCATTCCAATCCACAAGCCAAAACTTATTTCCATCAAATAAAAGATTATAAGGGTTAATATCACAATGACAGGGCTTAATATCCTCTTTATCGGAAAGCAATTGCTCTAACTTATTTGTTATTTCTATGCACTCAGTGATAACCGAGGATTTTTTTAATTCTGGGTTCATTATTTTATAAATAGTATCTACTCGCTCAAAAATGGAAATATCCTTTTTAAAATCAGCACCATTATGCAGCCCATGAACTAATTGAGCGAATTTTTTAATATAATTGGGTTTTATGAGATCTGTCGACTCTAATGGTTTTGATTCAATAAATTTCATAATAACTATGCCATTTTTTGGATCAGCATAATACACTTTTGGGGCTATTTGATGTTGTGCAGCCATTTTCATTGCATGGTATTCTCGATCTAAATCATTGTGAGGATGTTCAGGATTATCAATGCGCACGACATAATAATCGCTATCAATTTGGATTTTATAAAGCGTTGATGCTGACAAACCACGCGTCAATGATTCCATTGGAAACCACTCGGCGCTTCCAAATGATTTTTTTATGGCTTGATTAATGAGATCAAGATATTTTGTTTGAATATCTGTTTTTTGAAGTTTACTCATGATTTCCCTCCTTGGATTTCCATCCATTTTTTATATAGGCGTTGCCATGCCTCATGATTACTTGGTTTTGCCCAATCATAGCCCATTAACTCCCAATCAGGATCATTAGGATCAAGGCCAATTTGCTTAATATAATCCGCTTCACAAATGAAAAACTGATTTTTGTAAGGCAATAAAAATCCATGTGTTATATGAAGATGTGTTTTTGCTTCTTCATAATTGACAAACCACTTATTAAGAAATCCGCCTATAATAAATGGTATTTGGCATTTTAAATCAGCCCATGATTTAAAACCCTTTTCTAAAGCAATGACCGCGAGCGCATGTTTGCGTTTGATATTTGTTTGTATAATTTCTTCTAAAGAGAGTTTGTCAAATTCAGGCAAACGTCGTAATCGTTTTGCTGCTGACTTTGCTTTTTCAGGATCATTGGAATGAAATGATTTTAGCAAAATAGACGCTTGAATTTTGCATTCTGCAACACTGTAAGGCTTAGATGATTTATTCATGGAGATACCCTCTGTTTATCGCCAGTTCCCACATTCTGGCAAAACAAAAGATTGAACCAATAATCATTGGATTCGATACAATACTCAAAGCGTTTCATTACGATAACGCATAAAATTGAAACGCGAAGAGTAAGCCTAGGGTGAGATCCTCTTTTGTGGGTAATAGGCGCCCCTGAAAACCTGTACATATATTATCTTATTTAGCCAATAAGTAAATAATTTGCGGGTAAATGCGTATTATTCTGAAGATGAACGCCGAATACTCTGATGATGAACAGCAACCAATTCATGCATCTACTGGAGAGGGATATTAAAACTGAGTGTTCACGATAAATCAATTTTTTCTGTTTTTCGCATAGAGTCCCCCTTTAATTCGATCTTATAAGCATGGT
>JBAUEV010000036.1:0-1593 GCA_049678805.1 Gammaproteobacteria bacterium | reverse complement strand
CCGCGTCGCTTCGCTCCTCGCAATGACGAAAAAAACTGGATACCGCGCATAAAGCGCGGTACGTCGTCTGAAGGACAAAGTCTGCAACAACGCCGCATAAAGCGCAGTACGTAGGCGGAGGAGGAGTGAGCTATTGCCTTGATTTTACTACGCCGCATCAAGGCTAGAATTAACTCTATCCGCTCGCTTAATCAACCCATAGAATGCGCCCAAAGCGATGACTGCTAACAAAATAAAAACCAACGACAATGCTTGTTGATTGTTTTGATGCAATCCAGCAACAATTAAGGTCGTAACAAAAGCACCCAGTATTTGCAAGCAGCCGTATAACGCTGCGGCTACGCCTGCCATCTCAGGAAATGGCATCAGTGCACCCGTCATTGCATTGGCAAAAATTAACCCTCCAGCTGCCAAGAAAAAAATAATAGGCACCAGAACAACAGAAACGTTCAATATATCGAAAGCGCTGAAAACAAACATTGTTAAACTGCTCAACAACATCAACACAATCCCGGTTTGCAGAATTTGCAGAGACTGCCATCGCCTGAGGGCTAAACTATTAACAAAATTTCCCATCATTAACCCAAAAGCAATTCCTAGGGCTAACCATCCGTATTTCACCGGCGATAATCCCAGTACATTTTGAAACAAAAATGGACTTGCAGTGTGATAAGCAAACATGCCAGAAATTGCACAACTCGTGCACACCACATTCCCCATAAAGCCTTTATGGGTTAATAAATACCAATAATTGCTTCCAATCATTCGCCACCGAGTCGCTTGCAGATTCAATTGGCGATTGGTTTCCGGCAAACAACAGAACATCAATATTAAAATTAAAGTAACAAATAATAGCATCAGCACAAAATTAGCACGCCATCCAAAACTGGCTTGGACATAACCACCCAATACCGGCGCCACAGCTGGAAGAACAGCAAAAACCATGCCCATATATGAACCGATACGCGCCATGCGCACGCCGCTGAGTGTGTCCCGCAAAACAGCCCGCATCAACACATTTCCCACTCCCAACCCCATGCCTTGCAATAACCGTCCAAGAATTAATGATGGCGCAGTGTGTGCGAATACCGCAATAATGCTGCCTAACCAAGCGATCAGCAATCCCGCCATAATCACCGGACGACGCCCATAACGATCAGAATAAGGGCCATAAACTAATTGCGATAATGAATAACCAAGTAGATTAATAGTAATCGTTAATTGCATCACATGATTGGTAGAGCCTAACGCATGCACCATTGCTGGTAATGAAGGCAAATAAATATCCATCGTTAAAGGCCCTAAAGTTGTCAACGCCAACATTAAGAATGCAATAAACAAAGGATTTTTAGTGATTTGGAGCTTTTCGGTGAATGTTAGTTGTTTCATAAAAACCCCCATTTAATTTTTAATCATTCAATTTAATTTGCTTTGTACACGACAAAAATTTTTCTACATCGTCTTAGCAAAATCGTTGGGTAAGAATGCCGTTGGGGTGACGTTTGAAGACCGTAGAATACAGGGATGTATTCTGCCCCGTACTCGATACGGGGTCGCAGGATGCAGTTTCGTCTGAAAACGGCACTCCAATGG
>JBAUEV010000035.1:0-2160 GCA_049678805.1 Gammaproteobacteria bacterium | reverse complement strand
ATTTTTCAGCACCCGTGAAAATTAAATATAATTACAGTGATGAAGAGTTATTGTTTTTATTAGCGCATGATAGTGATGATTTTAATCGCTGGGATGCTGGTCAATGGTTGGCAACGAATATTTTATTGCATTTAATAGCTGATTATCAGCAACAGAAATCATTAACCGTATCACCTGCTGTGGTTGCCGCATTTAAGCAGGTTTTAAGTGATAAAAAATTAGATCAAGCTTTGGTGGCGCAGATGTTAATCTTACCCCCCGAATCCTATTTGCTAGAGTGTCAAACCACGGCGGATGTGGATGCCACGCATTATGTGCGAGAATTTGTTAAAACAGAGTTAACTAAGCAATTGCAGAAAATCTTTGAAAAGGTTTATCGTGCTAATCATTCAAATAAGCCTTATCGCTTTACTGCTAAAGCCATTAAGCAACGTGCTTTAAAAAATGTTTGCCTTGCTTATTGGGCACGACTAGGTGATGAAACAGTGCGTCAGCAATGTTTTCAACAATTTAACCAAGCCAATAATATGACTGATGCGATGGGTGCTTTGAATGCTTTAAACTCATTAGATTGTGTAGAGCGGCAACAAGCATTAGCAGCATTTTATAATAAATGGCAGCATGATGACTTGGTGGTGGATAAATGGTTTGCTTTACAAGCCATATCGTCTTTGCCAGATACTTTTACTAAAGTCCAGGCATTATTAAAACATCCGGCATTTAATTTACGCAGTCCTAATCGAGTACGCTCCTTATTAGGTGTTTTTAGTCAAAACCATGTGCATTTTCATCGCCGGGATGGTGCCGGATATGCGTTGTTGGCTGATTATATAATCCAACTTAATGGGATTAACCCCCAAGTAGCCGCACGATTAGTGGAGCCACTACTTCGTTGGCAGAAGTTTGATGCTGAGCGTCAGATATTGATGAAAAAACAACTACAAGCCATTTTAGCTACCCCGAAGCTTTCTAAAGATGTGTATGAGTTGGTAAGTCGAGGTTTGGGAGTCGAAAATAGCAAGTAGCCTTAATGCAGCGTAATAGCTCAGTCCTCTTGTTTTTGTTTCCTCCCCCTTGCAGGAGGAGGGAACGTTTCTTTATTTCTCTCGAAAAGGGGAACTGTATGGTAATTTACGGCAAAAGGGGGGTTGAGCTATTACGAAGCATCAAGGCTACACTTACTTTAATACTGCCCTCGTTGTAACGCAGCGATACGTTTTGCTAAGGGTGGGTGGCTAGAGAAAAGTCCTAATAATTTGCGATTATCAGAAATTTTCATTGTAGAAAATGAAGCTTCTCGTTGCTCGGCGGGCATGTCTACAAATGCTTGTAAACGTTGCAATGCCGAAATCATTTTATCTTTGCCAACTAATCGTGCAGAACCCGCATCAGCGCGAAACTCACGATAACGCGAAAACGCAAACACAATCGTACTGGCTAAGATACCAAAGATGAGTTCAAATATTATAGAAACTCCATAAAAAGCAAAATTACCGCCTACGCTTTCTTCCTCATCTTTACGGAAAAATTGAGTTACCATAAATGCAGCAATGCGGGCAAAGAAAATAACAAAGGTGTTTACTACGCCTTGAATTAAAGCAAGCGTTACCATGTCGCCGTTAGCGACGTGGGAGATTTCATGCCCCAGGACACCTTCCACTTCTTCTTGATTCATGGCATTTAATAAACCACTGGAAACGGCCACTAAGGCACGATTTCGACTCCAACCAGTGGCAAAAGCATTGGGTTCTTGGCTGTCATACATGCCGATTTCGGGCATGCCAATACTGCTTTGATTAGCGAGTTTACGTACGGTATTTGTCAGCCATTGTTCTGCTTCCGTGGAGGGGGTTTGGATCATTTTGATACCAAAGGTATATTTTGCCATCCATTTGGAAATAAATAATGAAATGAAAGAGCCGGTGAATCCAATGATAGCGGCGTAAATCAATAGGGATTGGTAATTAAGGCGGTGTTGTTCCAAGTACGGACGTACATTGAAAATGCTAAGTAAGATGGATATAACAGCCAAAATGGCGATGTTTGTGGCTAGAAAGAGCCCGACGCGACGTAAGGTACCCATAACTCAATTTCCTCAGTATCAATAATTTTGGTAGATTATAACTTAATTTATATAAAAATTGGGTATGACTTCAGCAC
>JBAUEV010000034.1:0-1961 GCA_049678805.1 Gammaproteobacteria bacterium | reverse complement strand
ATCGAGTACGCCAGAAATGCCAAAGTCAGGTGAACAGGATGACCAAATAGCACCTAAACTAGTCGTTGCTAGCATGGCGATAATGGTTTCTGGCATATTTGGCAAGAACCCCGCAACGCGATCATGGGGTTTTATTCCCATTGCCCGCATGGCTGCCGCCAATTGTATGACTTGGATATAAAGTTGGGCGTAGGTAAGAGTGCGTTGCAGGCCTTGTTCATTGCAAAATATAAGTGCGACTTTATCGTTGCGGTGGCGTAATAAGTTTTCTGCAAAATTGAGTCGTGCACTACTGAACCATTTGGTTTTTAACATATTATCAGGATTACTTAATACTTTAGTCCACTTATGTCGGGTTTTTATTTCGGTGAAAGTCCATACTGCAGGCCAGAATTTTTCGGGATAGGTGATTGACCAATGATGGAGTTGGAAATAATTTTCAATCGCACATTGGTGTTGTTGGTTAATATAAGTAATAAAATGCGCCATATGGCTTTCTTTGGCGGTGGTGGGATTCGGTTGCCAAAGGGGTTTATCCATGAGGCGTCTCTTTAGATTTCAATTTAGCCCCACTTAACGCCAAAGTTACCTTGGAACGTGGGGGGCGGCCTAAATAATCTGAAATAAATTGCCCAACGCTAACCAAAGCATTTAAGTTGATGCCGGTCTCAATGCCTAAACCTTGCAGCATATAAACGACGTCTTCACTGGCAACATTGCCCGATGAGTTAGGCGCATAAGGGCAACCGCCAAGCCCTCCGACTGAACTATCAATCACCCTGATGCCGAGTTGTAATACCGCATAAATATTAGCTAATGCTTGTCCGTAAGTATCGTGAAAATGTACCGCCAAATGTGTGATTGGCACTTTTTTGGCTACTTGCTTAATCAATGTTTGGGCTTTACCGGGGGTGCCCACGCCAATGGTATCGCCTAGGGAAATTTCATAACAACCCATTTGCCACAGTTTTTCTGCCACTTCAGCCACTTTTTGTGGTTGAATTTCACCTTCATAAGGACACCCTAAGGCGCAAGAAACATAACCACGAATGCGCATCCGAGATTGTTGGGCAGTAGCAATAACTTCATTAAAGCGGGCTAAACTTTCAGCAATTGAACAATGAATATTTTTTTGGGTAAATGTTTCAGAAGCAGCGGTAAAAACAGCTATTTCTGTTAAGTTAGCTTGTCGAGCTGCTTCAAAACCCTGCAAATTAGGTACCAATGCGGAATAGGTAACACCGGGTACACGGGTAATCTTGGCCATAACTTCTTGATTATCGGCCATCTGCGGAATCCATTTGGGCGAGACGAAACTGGTTGCTTCAATGTAACTTAAACCAGCACTAGCAAGGCGGTTAATTAATTCAATTTTTATTTCTGTGGGTACAATGCGCGCCTCGTTCTGCAGTCCATCCCGTGGTCCTACTTCGACTAATTTAACAGTGTGTGGTAATGGGGACATAAACAATATCCTTTCCCTAGGTTAAAAGACGTCATAATTTAACTAAATCCACTTTTTTATTGCTCAATTTTTTGGGTGACATAAGAAGTGGCTTGTGTAGCAAGCTTGGCAAGCTCTTGGATGTTTTTAACAATTTCTTTTGCGCAAAACAAGTAAGAATATACATTTATCATTATTTGCAGGGTTTGATGTGGACTGACGGTGTTAATAGTTGTTTCTACTTTGCTCAATGAGGCATTTAAAGCTGCAAAATCACTTGTATAAGGTTGGCGCTTGAAAAGCTTGGCGAGCTGATTAAGTTGTTCAATAACATCTTGATGAAACGTATTAAGTGGCTCAATTTGTTGAGTTAGGATGTTTGCTTCAGAGGATTCTCGTATTGAGTTGCGCATGAGCAAAGTGGCATGAAAAATCTCACGTTCGCAGTTGATGATTTTTTTAAAAATAACTGTCTTTTGTTTGCTTTTACGTTGTTCGGTCGCCGTTTCTTTAATTA
>JBAUEV010000033.1:0-2836 GCA_049678805.1 Gammaproteobacteria bacterium | reverse complement strand
AACCCCGCGGCTTGGTCGTAGAAATTCGGTCCAGTTCGAAACCCCGCGGCATCTAAAATAATCGAATCCCCGCGGCATCGACCGCGGGGTCCACTCAACAAGAAGTGTTTAAGTTTTAAGCCTACTGATGTATATGAACCTATGCAAACAAGCCGCGGCACGTAGGCGTCTTCGCTATTACACTATTTCTTTCTGGGTGCAATTAACATCATTAATTGTCTGGCTTCCAATTTAGGTCGTTGCTCTACTATACCTTGTTCCGCAACATCTTTCTCTATTCGTTCCGTTAGATTAAAACCCAGTTCTTGATAAAGCAGTTCACGTCCCTTAAAGCGAACAGTTACTTTAACTTTATGCCCTTCCGCTAGAAACTCCAACAATTTGCGTAATTTAATTTGGTAATCACCAATTTCGGTGGTTGGCCGAAATTTAAGTTCTTTAGTCTGAACATTTTTTTGCTTTTTGCGCTGTTGCGCTTTCAGCTTTTTTTGCTCAAACTCGTATTTACCAAAATCCATTACCCGGCAAACTGGTGGGTTTGCATCGGGAGAAATTTCCACTAAATCAAGCTCAGCCTGCTCAGCTTGGTGTAGTGCCTCTTTTAAGCTGATGATACCAATTTGCTTACCGTCGGCCGCAATTAATCGTACTTGCGGGGCACGAATTTCCTCGTTAATTAAGATCTTTTTTTTAGCCAAACTAATGGGTATGCCCTCCGTTACGACTACGATGTGTAATTTCTGCTTTTAACAAATCGGTAAACACTGCCAATGGCATACTGCCTTTATCTTCACCTGCCAGGGTGCGCACTGCTACGGTTTGTTGCTCAACCTCACGTTCACCTACCACCAGTTGATAGGGAACTTTCTGTAAAGTGTGTTCGCGGATTTTAAAGCCGATCTTTTCATTTCTCAAGTCTAATTTAACCCTAAACCCTAAGTTTTTCAGGGTTTGGGCTATTTGGGTGGCATAATCGGCCTGTCGATCGGTGATATTCATGATTATCACCTGGGTCGGCGCTAGCCAAAGAGGCAGTTGTCCCGCATAGTGTTCTAGCAAAATACCAATAAAACGCTCTAATGAGCCACAAATAGCGCGATGCAGCATGACAGGTACTTTACGGCTACCATTCTCAGCAACATATTCTGCTCCTAAGCGTTCTGGCATCGAAAAATCGAGTTGAACTGAGCCAGTGGTCCATAACCTACCCAAGCAATCCCGCAAGATAAACTCAATCTTAGGGCCATAAAAAGCACCATCACCTGGCTGCTCCTGCCAATCTAACTTTTTGGCATTTAAGGCATCTGCCAACGCTTTTTCGGCCTTATCCCAGATTTCATCAGACCCTACTCGTTGGGGAGGCCGGGTAGATAATTTTACCACTATATCATCAAAGCCAAAATCTTTATAAACCTGGAATAATAAATCAATGAAGCGACTGACTTCTTCTTGAATTTGGTCTTCGGTACAGAAAATATGAGCATCATCCTGGACAAACTGTCTCACGCGAAATAACCCATGCAAAGCGCCAGAAGGTTCATTGCGATGACAGGAGCCAAATTCTGCTAGGCGTAAGGGCAATTCACGATAACTACGCAAGCCCTGCTTAAAAACTTGCACGTGGCAAGGGCAATTCATTGGTTTGATTGCAAATTGCCGATTTTCCGATTCGGTAGTAAACATTTCTTTGAAAAATTTATCTTTATGCCCTGATTTTTCCCAAAGACTCAAATCCAAAATCATCGGCGTTTTTATTTCTTGATAGCCCTGTTGTCTAAGAAGATTTCGAATATATTGTTCAATGGTTTGATAAATAATTAAACCATTATCGTGCCAAAATACCATACCTGGCGCTTCTTCTTGCATGTGAAATAAATCAAGTGCTTTAGCAATTTTGCGATGATCGCGTTTTTCTGCTTCTTCTAGGCGATGCAAATATGTTTCTAATTCTTGACGTGTAGTCCAGGCAGTCCCATAAATACGTTGCAACATTTCGTTGCGCGCATCACCACGCCAATAAGCTCCTGCCACTTTCATCAACTTAAATACTTTCAATTTGTCAGTATTGGGCACGTGCGGACCACGGCATAAATCCACAAAATCACCTTGTTGATAAACAGTAAGCGTTTCTTGTTCAGGAATATCTTCAATAATTTTTGCTTTATATTCTTCACCTAATTGACGAAAAAAATCGATTGCTTCTTTACGCCCTATTACACGACGTGTAACAGTAAGACTTTGGGCTGCTAATTCGTGCATTTTAGCTTCAATACGTTGTAAATCTTCTGGCGTAAAAGCTTGTGGAAAAGCAAAATCATAGTAAAAACCATCTTCAATAACAGGACCAATAGTTACTTGCGCGCTTGGAAAAAGTTGTTTAACAGCTTGCGCTAATAAATGTGCTGTGGAATGGCGAATGATTTCCAAGGCTTCAGGGCTTTTTTCGGTGATAATTTGAACTTGTGCATCCTGCTCGATTAAATGCGAAGTATCTACTAATTGTTGATTGACTTTACCTGCTAACGCGGCTTTAGCCAAACCAGCACCAATCGCAGCGGCTACTTCAGCTACAGTCACTGGGTGAGCAAAAGATTTTTGGGTACCATCGGGTAATGTGATAATCGGCATGATTCATTAGCTCTCTAACGCACTACGCCTCGCGGCGCATCTTGTAATGCATCAATAAAACCTTGTACTTCTGGACATTCGTCTAACATGCTTTCTAGTTCTTCGATTGCTTGTTTAACGGCCAAATTACGCCGATAAATGATATTGTAAGCGCGACGTAAATTGCGAATGGTTTCATCGCTAAAGCCACGTCTTTTAAGACCAACTG
>JBAUEV010000032.1:0-2689 GCA_049678805.1 Gammaproteobacteria bacterium | reverse complement strand
TCTATGTCGTTTGGCGCTCCATGGTACATCCCTGTACCATCCCGCTATCATCCTGATACCTAGTCGCGCCTAACGACATAGATAAGTCGCCGGCAAAAAACAAATTCTAGTGTAGGGTGTAATCGATACACAAATCCCTAATATAAAAATCATCTTATTTAGCGTTAAATGCTGACAGCAAATTTCTTAAAGGCCGTTGGCAATGCGTATCTGGATAATTGGATTTCTTATTGGCATTATCAGTTTAAATACCTTTCAAAACTTACCTCATCCATTATGGATAAGCTTGGGTTTAACACCCTTAGTATTTTTGTTTTTGCCAAATCGGCTCTGGCAATGGTTACGTTTGCCACTTGCTATCTTATTTGGTTTTAGCTGGGGATTGGCGCACGTCTATCTGCATAACAGCCACACCTTACCCCAGGCATTCGTCAACAAAGGCATTCAAGTACAAGGCATTATTCGATCTTTACCTGAACAAAAAGCACAAGGTTGGCAATTTGATTTCGCCATCCAACGCCTTGCCTATCAAAACACCTGGCAACCCATGCCCCTATATGCCCGCTTAACCTGGAAACATCCCCCTAGTACTCTTTTCACCGGCCAAGAGTGGCAACTGCAAGTACAACTCAAACCTCCCAATAGCACACTTAATCCGGGAGAATTTGATTATGAAGCATGGTTATTTGCTCGACAGATCAATGTCGTTGGCTATGTGCGCTCTAATCAAGCCAACCAGTTGTTACATGCTTCACATTGGATAGCATGGGTGCAACATATTCGCCAGCACCTAGCCCAAAGCATTGCCGCGAGTTTATCTGGTTCACCTATGACTGGCTTTATCCAAGCCCTTGCCGTAGGAGTGCGCGATCAAATCTCCGAAGATCAATGGCAAGTGTTACGCAATACAGGGACTAATCATCTCATGGCTATCGCTGGCTTACATATTGGTTTAGTAACTGGCGCAATTTGGTTTATCGTCAGCTTTCTTGCACGACGTTGTGGTCGTCTACCCCTCTATATTCCCATCACTCAAATTGCAGCGTTTGCTGCATTAATAATCGCCTTAATTTATAGCGCTTTAGCAGGATTTGCCCTACCTACTGAACGCGCAGTGATTATGATTAGCGTATTTTTGCTCGCTACTTTGTTGCGACGCCAATTACCGTTGGGTCAGGCATTATTACTGGCATTGTATGCCGTTTTGTTGCTCGATCCTTTAACCACTTTATCAGCTAGTTTTTGGCTGTCATTTAGCGCAGTGGCACTCATTATTTATGGCCTTGCCGCTCGCGTAGGGCAACCTCATTGGTTACAACGTTGGGGATATATACAATGGATGCTTGCTATAGGATTGATACCGTGGACTCTGCTATTTTTTCAACAAATTTCGTTGAGCGGAATATTAGCTAATTTCATTGCAATTCCTTGGGTGGGCTTTATCGTCTTGCCACTTACGTTACTAGGCAATTTAAGCGCCTATCTCTGTCCACCTGTTGCAGCTTGGTTATTCAAATTGGCAGCACAGATGATGGCATTGTTTTGGCCGGTACTGGTCAAAATCGCCTCGTGGCATTGGTTACAATGGCAAGGTGCTATCCCAAACATTTGGCTGTTATTCACTACCTTAGTGGGAGTTTGGTTATTACTTGCTCCCCGCGGCTTACCTGGCCGTTGGATAGGTGTTTTTTGGCTATTGCCATTGTTCTGCTGGCAACCTATGGCGCCCAAAGCAGGCCAAGTTTGGTTGAGCTTATTGGATGTTGGTCAGGGATTAGTGGCAGTCGTACGAACTCAACATCACACGCTTATTTATGCAGTAGAACCCTCTTTTAACACACGTTTTAATAAAGTAAATGAAATTGTCATACCTTTTTTACGAGAAAATAAAATTGGCAGCATCCATTCGCTTATCCTCAACAGTCATTTTAATCTCACACAATCTTTAACAACATGGGCAGGGGTAGCACCACAACATATTGTAAGCAATGTTGCTGAAGATTCAGGATTCAAAAATGTTTCACCTTGTTTAGCGGGTGATACTTGGCAATGGGATGGAGTGCAATTCTCATATATTTATCCTACAACACTTACACAAACTCATCATTGGCAAGATTCCTGCGTGCTCTATATTAACGCAAAAAAACAGCCTATTTTGTTATTAGGAGATGTAGGCCGTGATAGTGTTACGCAACTATTGCAACCGCATGCACCTTCTTTATCTACCGATATTTTGGTTGCATTTTGGCATCGGTATAATGAACATTTTTTGTCAGAAATAATAAGTAATTTACATCCTCATTACGTACTTTATTCGACAAATTCTGTTCTATCTGCGTCTGGAACAATGTATAACACAGCAACTTGTGGTGCGATCACGGTACATTTGAACGGTGATAAAACGATAGCAACACCGGATTGCTATCGTTTAAGTAAAGGACGATATTGGAATAAAAATAGACTTCTTTCAAAACCTTGAGAAACGAGCTCAGCCTCAGCCTACGTGCCACGCTTTATGCGGCGTTGTTGCATAATTCCCATGTCTTCGTCATTGCGAGGCCGTTTTTTGGCCGAAGCAATCCATCTTCAAAACCCGGATTGCCGCGTCGCTTCGCTCCTCGCAATGACGAAAAAAACTGGATACCGCGCATAAAGCGCGGTACGTCGTCTGACGGACAAAATCTGCAAC
>JBAUEV010000031.1:0-2895 GCA_049678805.1 Gammaproteobacteria bacterium | reverse complement strand
GGGTTGATGACCGTGAACTCTCCTGACATATTGGATTTGACATACAAATTTTGATAGGTAGGGTCAATGGATTGCGAAACACCGCAAATATTGGAAATAGTTGCAGTAGGCGCAATCGCTAATACATTGGAGTTTCGCATCCCCGTCGTAGCAACACGCGTGCGTAATTTTGCCCAATCCAATGTCTGACTGCGATCTTGTTTCAAATAATCATTACCACGTGCTTCTTGCAATAGCCGTATTGAATCAATCGGGAGAATCCCTTTGCTCCATAATGAACCTTCGTAGCTTGGATAGGAACCACGTTCTTCTGCTAATTCACTTGAAGCTTCAATTGCATAATAGCTAATTAACTCCATACTACGATCAGCAAAATCTACGGCACGCTGAGAAGCATAAGGAATGCGTTGCTGATAAAGGGTATCGTGAAAACCCATTAAACCCAAACCAATTGGCCGATGTCGTAAATTGGAGCGGCGTGCTTGCGGTACGCTATAAAAATTAATATCAATTACATCATCTAACATGCGCACGGCTGTTTTAATCGTGCGGCGTAATTTTTCAGTATCCAATCCTTCTTTAGTCATGTGATTGACTAAATTGATACTGCCCAAATTGCATACAGCAATTTCATCACGCGAGGTATTAAGTGTAACTTCCGTGCATAAATTGGAACTATGAATAACCCCAGCATGTTGTTGCGGTGAACGTAAATTACAAGGATCTTTAAATGTCATCCACGGATGACCTGTCTCGAATAACAGGCCGAGCATTTTGCGCCATAATGTAACCGCCGGAATACGTTTGCTGCGAATCTTACCCTGCTTAGCAAGTTCCTCATAAGCTACATACGCTTTCTCAAACTCTTTGCCGTATAAATCATGCAAATCGGGTACTTCATCCGGTGAAAATAATGTCCACTCAGCATCTTCAAATACCCGCTTCATAAATAAATCCGGTATCCAATTGGCTGTATTAATATCGTGGGTACGACGACGCTCATCACCCGTGTTTTTACGTAATTCTAAAAATTCCTCAATATCCAAATGCCATGTTTCTAAATAAACGCAAGCCGCACCTTTGCGCTTACCTCCCTGATTAACTGCTACGGCAGTATCGTTGACAATTTTTATCCAAGGAGGAACTCCTTGTGACTTACCATTGGTGCCTTTGATATGTGCACCCATTGCTCGCACAGGAGTCCAATCATTGCCTAAACCGCCAGCATATTTCGAAAGTAACGCATTTTGCTTGACGGCATCGAAAATGCCCTCTAAATCATCGGGTACAGTAGTCAAAAAGCAACTCGCCAACTGTGGACGTAATGTACCTGCATTAAATAACGTAGGAGTAGAACTCATGTAATCAAAAGTAGATAACGCGTTGTAAAACTCTATCGCACGTTCATTGCGTTGGGTTTTTTCGCCTAACGCCAACCCCATTGCTACACGCATAAAAAATAATTGCGGTAATTCAAAACGCACACCTTTATGATGGAGAAAATAACGATCATAAAGAGTTTGAATGCCGAGATAGGTGAATTGCTGGTCGCGTTGTCCTACTAGAGCACGTCCCAGCTTATCAAGATCAAAAGTGCTTAAGGTGGGGTCTAACAATTCGAGTTCCACACCCCGCGCTATATAACGCTTCAAACATTCAGGATAAAGTTGATTTAATTCTTCTTGCGTTGTTTCACTTGCCAAACCGAGAAAGCTCAGCGCCTCACTGCGCAGCACATTCAATAACAAGCGCGCGGAAACGTAAGTATAATTCGGGTCTTTTTCAACATAAGCACGCGTACTCATCACTAACGTTTTGTTCACATCCGCAGCAAGCACCCCATCAAATAAATCACGTAATGTATTTTCAATAATGGGATTCGCATCAACATCCGTTAATGCTTGGCAAGCTTCAGCAACAATCCGTTTGAGCTTATTTTTGTCAAGTGGCACAAGTTGTCCATTTTGCAACTTAACTCTAATCTCATTTGTTGCAACGGATGGCTGTGGTTGTTGTTTGGTGCGTTCTTTGTGCCTTTCTGCGCGGTAGAGGATATAAGCGCGGGCGACATCAGGCTCATTAGCAACCAACATTAGGTCGCGTTCCACTCGGTCTTGGATAGTTTCAATATGAATTTGACCACCACCCGGTAACCGCCGCCTGAAGTCACGGGTTATTCCGTTGGCTATTAATGTAATCACTTCACGTACCGCAGAAGAATTAACAGCCTGCTCTCCCTTAACTGCTTTAAAGGCCTTAATGATAGCCACAGCAATTTTGGTTTCGTCATAAGGCACTACCGTACTATTGCGACGAATTACCAACAACAACCCTGGCACAATTGCTGTAGATCCTGTTGACGAATCAAGAGGTTGTTTAGTGCTTTGTAAAATGGACGTAACACCGTCCGCCATATCCGCCATTGGATTTTTACCTCATAATCTGTATTTTAAAGACGCCTGGTTTGATTACCGAATCAAAGCAAGCGTTGCATAATGCTGAATTTGTATGGATGATGGGTCTAGCCCGTACCACATGGCCGCTTTCACGCATCCATTCGCGAACACAGCACTTGAGCCGTTAACCCCAATATATGGGTATCGTCCCTCGATAAAACACAAGATAATGGGGATTACCTCAAAATGCAAGGGCATATCCTGGGGGAAAATTGAAAATAATCTGTGGACATTTTGTGGGTAATATGTTTAAAAATAAAAAGAGTTTTCAAGATTTACTTATGAACGTTGCAAGATGCAGGCTGGGGGCGAGTTTGAAGGCCGTAAGGGTGTATTCTCCTGAAAATGAGTTGTTACCTTTTTGTTGTGCTTGCAAAATTGAAGATTTCTTTTGAATAGGCTGAAGACTGTTTTCAATGTTTACCCGTGTCGCTGCAAA
>JBAUEV010000030.1:0-3813 GCA_049678805.1 Gammaproteobacteria bacterium | reverse complement strand
GATAGATCCCGCGAACAAGTCGGCGTTGTTGCATAATTCCCATGTCTTCGTCATTGCGAGGCCGTTTTTTGGCCGAAGCAATCCATCTTCAAAACCTGGATTGCCGCGTCGCTTCGCTCCTCGCAATGACGAAAAAAACTGGATACCGCGCATAAAGCGCGGTACGTCGTCTGACGGACAAAATCTGCAACAACGCCGATCAAGTCGCGGGATGACAATTCCTTTCAACTCTCATTAACCTACACTACCTTCTAAACTCACTTCTAACAATTTCTGTGCTTCTACCGCAAATTCTAAGGGTAGTTCGCGAAACACTTGTTTGCAGAAACCATTCACAATCATCGAGATGGCGTTTTCAGTATTAATGCCGCGTTGTTGGCAATAAAATAATTGATCTTCACCAATCTTGGATGTGGAAGCTTCATGTTCCACGCGTGCTGTGGCATTTTTAGCTTCAATGTAAGGAAATGTGTGTGCGCCACATTGCGAACTTAATAATAAAGAATCGCATTGTGTATAATTCCGCGCAAAATCTGCAGTAGGTGCTATGCGCACTAAACCACGATATGTATTTTGTCCGTATCCTGCAGAAATACCTTTGGCAATAATGGTGCTGCTGGTATTTTTACCGATATGAATCATTTTGGTGCCGGTATCGGCTTGTTGCCAATGATTGGTTAAAGCGACCGAATAAAATTCACCTATTGAATGATCTCCTTGCAAAATCACGCTAGGGTATTTCCAAGTAATGGCAGACCCCGTTTCAATTTGGGTCCATGAAATACGAGAATTTTTACCGCGACACGCGCCGCGTTTGGTTACAAAATTGTAAATTCCCCCTTTACCTTCATGATCGCCAGGATACCAATTTTGTACCGTAGAATATTTAATTTGTGCATCATCAAGTGCGACCAACTCAACGACAGCAGCATGTAATTGATTTTCATCGCGCATCGGCGCAGTGCAACCTTCAAGATAGCTCACATGACTTTTTTCATCCGCAATAATAAGGGTGCGTTCAAATTGTCCTGTATTTGCCGCATTAATTCGAAAATAGGTGGAAAGCTCCATCGGACAACGCACGCCTTTAGGCACGTAAACAAATGAACCTTCGCTAAATACCGCGGAATTGAGTGTGGCAAAAAAATTATCGCGGAAAGAAACAACACTGCCTAAATATTTTTGTACAAGTTCTGGATAACGTTGTACAGCTTCTGAAAACGGGCAAAAAATAACACCGGCTTTGGCCAATTTTTCTTTAAATGTAGTTGCTACTGAAACGCTATCAAATACAGCGTCAACTGCTACGCCTGCTAATCGTTCATGTTCGTGTAATGGAATGCCTAATTTGCGATAGGTTTCTAATAAAGCGGGATCCACATCGGCTAAACTTTTCGGTTTATTTTGCATGGATTTGGGCGCAGAATAATAAACAATGCTTTGATAATCAATTTCAGCAAGACGCAAGTGTGCCCATGTAGGTGGCTGTAGCGTCAACCAATGGCGGTAAGCCGCCAAACGCCATTGCAATAAAAATTCAGGTTCATTTTTTTTCTGCGAGATAAGACGAATAACGTCTTCATTTAAGCCTGGCGCAATGCTATCGACGTCAATGGACGTAACAAAACCATGTTCATATTTTTTTTGTACCACAGTTTCAAGATAATGATTATTACCCGACATATTTTTTCTCACACGCATGAATTTTGCGACTGAGCGGCCGCTTGCAATTTTACTTTTAAACGGTTGACTAATAATGGCTGTTGTGCCAAAGGTTGTGTCATATCATGTAAAGTAACGCTTTGCAATGTCTCTACGATCAAACGATTAATGAGACGCCAATTATCTTTTATCGGACAATCCATGTCTTGTGCACAAATATTGTTGCCTAAACTACATTCAGTTAAAGCAGGTGCGCGTTCAATGGCGGCAATCACTTCAGCGATGCTGATTTCTTTGGCTGGTCGTGCTAGACGATAACCCCCGCCTGCGCCTCGAGTAGCTACTACCAATTCCGCTCCTGAGAGCAATTTCAGGACTTTGCTTACTGTTGGCGCCTTCATTTGTACTTGTTGCGCAACTTGTGCAGCACTGAAAGCCTGATTGGGCCAGCGAGCTAAGTAGTGCATAATAACAGTGCCATAATCTGCTAATTTACTGATTTTCAGCATAATTTTATTAAAGGTCAGCTCTAATTTATGGAAAGTTTTATATAGTACCATTCCCGTACTATTTAAGCTACTTGTCTTAGAAAGTTTGCAGATCTACCCCTTCGTAAGGTAGGTTTATGAAATATTCATGTTAACGAGGCAACACGATGTTAAACGATCCCACTTCTCAACCCATCCACTACGGTGGTTTTTGGTTACGCTTGTTAGCTTCCCTCATTGATACAATATTATTACTGGCCATTATTGTGCCATTACTCTTGGTTTTTTATGGGCCTGGCTATTTTGCTGTTCCGCAAATAAACCTACAAACAGGCGCCATCGTCATTCCCCCTGCCGCATCTGGGTCACAAGGCCTGCTAAGTACTCTGCTTAGCTGGGTATTGCCTATTGTGGCAGTCCTCATTTTTTGGCGTTATAAATCTGCAACGCCTGGCAAAATGATATTATCGTTGATAATTGTTGATGCAGACACTTTACAGCATCCCAGCATGACGCAGTTTGTTATCCGCTATATAGGATATTATGTTTCTGCACTACCTTTCTTGCTAGGTTTTTTATGGATTGCATTTGATAAACGCAAACAAGGCTGGCATGATAAAATGGCAAACACAGTGGTAATACGGAAATCAAGTTCTTTCAAGGAATGAAAAATGAATAAAAAAACTAATTTTACGTCTATTCGTCGCATTATGGCGATAATCGCAATTGCTTATGTGGCTTTAGTAGTGATTAGTTATTTCTATTATAGAATACACCTTTTTGAGAAACCCCAGGCGAGCTATAAAGACACGCCGCAAATCATCAAACTTGAGACTAAAAATGGGGTGCGCATTTCGGCTATTTATCTACCTAACCCTAAAGCTTATTACACATTACTCTACAGTCACAATAACCGTACTGATTTAGGCCGTATCCTGCCATTATTAGAAGCATTTCAACAGCATGGTTTTGCCGTTTTTGCTTATGATTACCAGGGTTTTGGTACGAGTGGTGGGGAGGCTTCTGCTGAGCATGCCACTGCTGATAGTGAAGCAGCCTATAATTATTTGACCCAATTTTTAGGCATTTATCCCAAGAAGATCATTGCTTTTGGTAAGGGAGTGGGTGCCGGAGTAGCTTTAGATTTAGTTATGAATCATCCAGTCGGTGGTATCATCCTTGAAAGTCCGTTTATTAGTGCTTTTAGTAAGATAAGTGGGGTTACTTGGTTGCCTTTTGATCCTTTTAATAACTTAAAAAAAGTTCGGCAGTTGAAATATCCAGTGCTTATTATCCATGGTGAAAAAGACAAAGTAGTTCCTTTTTGGCATGCTCAGAAATTGTTCGAGAACATCACCGCGCCAAAATTTTCGCTGTGGATACCCAATGCTGGGCATGAAGGATTGCTTACTGCGGCGCCGAATGTTTATTGGCAGGCGGTTGATAATTTCACCACTCAGGTTACAAAAATGCAGGAAAAAAAATAAAACACTTGATAGAATAACGAATAGTAGCCTGACGTTAAAAATCCAACTCCTGACTACATGCCGCAAACACGTCGGCGTTGTTACATATTCCTTATAAATAAGGTTGTTGGGTAAGAATGTCGTGTGGGTGTCGTTGGAAGACCGTAGAATACAGGGATGTATTCTGCCCCGTACTC
>JBAUEV010000029.1:0-13667 GCA_049678805.1 Gammaproteobacteria bacterium | reverse complement strand
CCTTTTAAGTGATTGAATTTTACAAAATCGTACAAAAAATTGATTTTTTTATCGGAATTTTATTCATTGTTAAAAGACTTCCTTCGGACGCTTCAAGAGGACAAAGGGCGGTGTTTTATTTCACTGATTTTAACTGTGTAATAAGCAGTTAATCCACCTAAGAAAAGGCCGCCTAGGGTATCACCGACAAAGTGGTCGTTTTTGCCAACCAACCCCACTATAACAATTGCAACTAATAAGACATACAACAAGCGAAGTTTGGGATAGGCAATCCATAGTACCGTCATCGCTGCCATAATAACAGTCGTATGCCCTGATGGAAAAGAACCATAGGAATTACCCATCCGAAAAAAATGGAACCCATAGGCTTTATTTTTAATCAACGAAGGATTTTTTCCAATCCAGGTTTCTGCCCAATAACGACCAAACATAATTTTCGATACTGTCTTTAAAAAGATAGCAATAACGACGCTGTTGGCGATAGCAAGCATGACGCGTGTAAAATAACGATCAATGCCAAATGCATACAAAATGATGAACCCAATATAAATAATGGGTACCAGTGCAGCGATATAATTGGGAATAAAAGTGAAATATTTTAAAAGTGGATACTGTCGAAAGTGTTGGTCATGCACCCAAAAAGCAACAGGTCTATCCACATAGTAATAGCAAATGACGACTAATGCCGCACATAATAAAAGAGCAATTATGCCGTTAATCAACAACATTGGTTTCGCTTGGCTTTTTTCCATGAATCTATGTATCACCTTCCTATTAACCACAGCAAACAAGCAATCGCTAAGCTAATGAGAATGCAAGTGGTTATTGGAAAATAAAAAATAACACCACTTACATTCATTGTTATATCGCCTGGTAAATGGCCTAAGTGAAGCTGTTGGGCGGAAGAGGCAATCCAAGGCCAACCCAGTCTTAATACGACTAGTAAAATAATGAGAATTATAAAAAATCGTATCATATATTTGTTTAAGTATTTATGGATTTTCTAAACTTAGAATACCGGTATTGTAGTCATAAGCAAATAATTCAGCATATCGTCCCCAATCAATCACGACGGTTAATACTTCTTCGGCTGCATCGGCACTTAAATAATCTTCCAACTCCCTTAAAAAACGTTCCTCTGAAGCCCAATGTTCAGGACGTTCATCTAAAACTCGGCGAATATGACGTGCTAAAGGAATATAATTAAGTAAATGTGCGGCAAAAATTTTCTTTTTCTCGAGGATATCTGCCTCTGAAATTAATTGTCCGGCGGGGGTTAATTCAATATCCCCCTGAGAAACTCGAGCAAAACGCAAAATTTCTAATGCTTCAGTTAAGGGAAATAAATCGTCGATATCTAAATGCAACGCCTCGGCTAATTCGGGTAAGTCTACTTTGCCTTTATATTCTGAAGAATTCAAGGTTTCCATAAGGCCAGTTAATTCAGAAATAGAAGCATTGGGTAAGCGATAACCGATACTCATTGCTTTGTAACGAAAACCTTGTTCCAATTGGGTGGATGCTGGAGTCGTCATCAAACCATAAATATCGTCTACGAATTTACGAAAACGTGGGTCTTGGTAATTGCGTGGTTGGGGAATATCAATTGGAATTTCGGCGCGGATATAACCGGGATTAATGCCAAAAATAATGATTCGATCTGCCAATGAAGTTGCTTCTTCGATATTATGGGTAACAAATAAGATGCTTTTTATATTGGTTTTTTTATCTTGCCACAAATCCAATAAATCAGTACGTAAATTATCGGCAGTTAATACGTCCAAAGCTGAAAAAGGTTCATCCATCAACAATACTTCGGGGTTAACGACTAAAGCCCGTGCAAAACCAACGCGTTGTCGCATACCTCCAGATAATTCTTTGGGATAGGCGGATTCAAAACCATCCAAACCAATAATATCAATTGCTTCTAGTGCGCGTGCGCGTCGTTCAACTCTGGGCACCCCTTGCGCTTCTAGACCAATTTCAACGTTTTGCAGCACCGTCAGCCATGGCATTAGCGCAAAGTTTTGAAACACCATGCTCAGACCTTTTAGTGGCTCCAATACGGGTTTATCGCGATACAGCACTTCACCACTACTCGGCTCGATGAGTCCAGCAATAATGCGTAATAATGTAGATTTGCCAGAACCCGATTTACCCAGCAAAGCCACAATTTCATTTTCATGCAGTGCAAAACTCACGCTGTCCAACACTAATAATTCTTGTCGATCACTGCGTTTAAATGATTTTTTTATCGATTTTACTTGGATGATAGGTACGGCCACTCCGCTCTCCCCATTAGCATTATCAATGACTATTGCCGTCAGTATAACTGAATTGTACCTCCATCTCACTGCCCTAACTGAAAACGCTCTGCTGCGAAACGATAGAGTGGACGCCAGAATAGGCGATTAATAATGATAATAAAGATGCTCATTACAGCAATTCCTAAAGCTAAAGCTGAAAAATCACCTTGGCTTGAAGCATTCACGATATAGGCACCTAATCCAGTGGCATGTAAGGTGGTGTTACCCCAAGTAATTACTTCAGCAACAATACTCGCGTTCCAGGCACCACCCGCTGCAGTGATTGCGCCCGTCAAATAATAAGGAAAAATCCCAGGCAAAATAAAACGTCGCCACCACAACCAACCATGCCAATTAAAGTTCTCAGTCACTTGTTTCAAATCCTTGGGCAACGCTGCAGTGCCTGCAATAACGTTAAATAAAATATACCACTGGGTACCCATAATCATCAGCGGCGAAGTCCAAATTTCCACATTCAAATGGTAAGCAACAATAGCTATCACTATTAATGGAAATAATAAATTTGCGGGAAAAGCTGCTAAAAATTGTACTAGCGGCTGAACATATTCAGTTACTTTTGGTCGTAGTCCAACCCATACGCCCACCGGCACCCATATTAACGAACTCAACGCAACTAACAGCATGACACGCAAACCAGTAATCAAACCAAGCACAATCACGTGCAATACTTGATTCAATGTAGTTGCAGTGAAAAGCGCATGTAACAACATTACTATCGCTGCTAGCAGCGATAGTAAAAATAACCCCACCCCGGCTATTCCTAACCAATTATGCCAGGCCGGAACGAGTGCTTCCGGCCTATAAGCAGGTTTGCGATTTAATAAGCGAAAATCAATAACACTGTCTAATGTACGATTCAAACGTTTAGCAAATTGTCGTAATAAACGGGTACGTTGAAATAAATTCACCATCCAAGAATTAGGCATTTCATCACCACCGGTTTGTTCTGCTTTGAATTTTTCAACCCAGTAGACGAGAGGGCGGAATAAGAGTTGGTCATATAATAAAATCACGACCAACATGGTAATAATAGCGTAAAAAATAGCCCATTTATCTGCTTTAATTAAAGCGAGGGCAACATAGGAACCTATGCCCGGCAAATTAATGTTTTGATTAGCCACAGAAAAGGATTCAGATGCAACAACAAAAAACCAGCTGGCTGACATTGACATCATGGTGTTCCACAAAAGACCAGGCATGGCAAAAGGTACTTCAATACGCCAAAACTGCTGCCAAGCGGATAAACGAAACACTGCCGAAGCTTCATGCAGTTCTGAAGGAACTGTACGCAAGCTTTGGTAAAAACTGAGTGCCATATTCCATGCCTGCGAAGTGAAAATAACAAAAATTGCTGCACATTCAGGCCCTAGTAGACTATTAGGAAATAATCGGATAAAAAATACCAATACGACAGGCAAAAAACCCAGGATAGGTACGGATTGGAGAATATCAATCATTGGAATGATGATACGTTCAGCTCGGCGACTTTTGGCAGCCCAAGTGCTTATCGTAAAGGTAAACAATAACGAACATACTAATGCGAACAACATGCGTAACACACTACGTAAAGCGTAATAAGGTAAGTGAGCAGGGTCTAACGAAATAGCTAAAGGTTGACCAAGATGGTAAGGCGTGGCCATCTGTCGCGAAATCCAAATCAATAAAATAATGGTCCCTAACACGAGACACAGGGCTAAAAAATCCCAGTAATTGGGATAGGGCCAAGCAATGGCTTCATCTTTAGTATAAGTTCTAGTTTGTGTAAATGGCATCGCAGTAAAGCCTGGGATGAAAAATTCTAGTATAGTCTGGCTAAGACAATCCTGCTAATCATGATTTCGGGTAATAGACCTAAGGGCATTCTCACACTTTAATAAGTGGAAACTGGCCTGCTAGGATTTTGGTTCGGAAGATTCCGAAGGGGGAGACTCATCTTTTTTGGTAAGTGTTTGTAAGGATTGCTGATATTGCGCCGCTAAATTACGCCCGTGGCGCAAAACGCGTCCTGCTTGATAAGCAAGGCGCGCCAACGTTTCTGGGCCTAAGACGATTAAGGCGATTAGGAATACTAACCCCAACTTCCATATTGAAATCATTTACGGTTCCTTTGAGGAGTCTTCTTTTGATTGATCTTCTTTTATGCCTTTACGCAAACCCCGTAATGCCGCACCCAAATCTTCGCCTATATTACGTAAGCGTTTAGTTCCGAATAGAACAACTGCAATTAATAAAATCAGCAATAAAGAACCAAAACTAATACCGTGCATACCCATCTTTACCTCCTTGTAGTGTACAGTTGCCATGCCGAGCGCCAAGTTGTCGTCCCCAGTAGGAGGGGATTTTCATCAATAGGCGTTGCGGCTCAATCCAGCAGATTTTAGGCGCTTTAAATAGTTTTGCCAATATTCTTGGTAATGGGTGGCTAATTCATAAAGCATTTCCCAAGTATACAGCCCACTACTATGTTCATCATCAAAAAAAATTTTGATGGCGTAATGCCCAACGGGTTCAACACGTTTGACACCCACATGTTGTTTACCCACAACCAACTGCATTTCACCTTGACCGTGACCGCGAACTTCCGCTGAAGGTGAATAAACACGCAAATATTCGTAAGGTAATTGATAACGGCTTTTATCAGCGTAAATAAGTTCCAAGGATTTACTTTGTTGATGCAATTTAATTTCAGTAGGTAATAATGCAATCAAATTCATTACAAAATGTACCGGCTTAAATCTATGTCTTTAACTAAATTTGTCAATTGCTTGTCAACATACCCTGCATCAATAACGATTGTTTGTCCACCACGTTCAGAGGCAGCAAAAGAAATTTCTTCAAGCAAACGCTCCATAATGGTATGTAAGCGGCGAGCACCAATATTCTCCATCCGTTCATTCACTTCATAAGCAATGTTAGCAAGTTTTGTGATGGCATCTGGGGCAAACTCTATTCCCAGCCCTTCTGTTGCCATTAAAGCAGTGTATTGCTCAGTCAGAGAAGCGCTTGGTTCAGTAAGAATGCGTTCAAAATCTGCTGCCGTCAATGCCTCAAGCTCAACCCGAATGGGCAAACGTCCCTGTAATTCAGGAATTAAATCCGAAGGTTTACTCTGTTGAAATGCACCTGAAGCAATAAATAAAATATAGTCAGTACGCACTATTCCATATTTGGTGAAGACGGTAGAACCTTCAATAATGGGCAATAAATCGCGTTGTACGCCTTCGCGAGAGACATCGCTTCCAGCATATTCGCCACGCCGGACAATTTTGTCAATCTCATCAATAAATACGATGCCATTTTGTTCAGCGTTTTCTACTGCTCGGCTTTTAATATCATCGTCGTTAACCAATTTAACAGCTTCTTCTTCGCGTAAAATTTTCCATGCGTCTTTAACTTTTATTTTACGCCGTTTAGTACGGTCACTACTGAGATTTTGGAAAATATTTTGCAACTGACTGGTCATTTCTTCCATACCAGGTGGGGCCATAATTATTTCCGCTCCCAGCGAGCTTACTGATACATCCAGTTCAATTTCATTATCGTCTAATTTGCCATCGCGTAATTTTTTGCGAAATAATTGTCGCGTTGCTGAATCGGTGCGTTTTTTGGTTTTAACGGCGCCTTCGACAAATGTTTCGGGCACTGCAGTGGGGAGGGGTAACAAGGCATCTAAAATACGATCTTCTGCGGCTTCTTCAGCTCGAGTCCGTACTTTCGTCATTTCACTTTCACGGGTTTTTTTGAACGAAATGTCCATCAAATCGCGAATAATAGAATCCACGTCTCGCCCAACGTAACCAACCTCGGTAAATTTAGTGGCTTCTACTTTCAAAAAAGGCGCATCGGCAATTCCTGCTAAACGGCGAGCGATTTCAGTTTTGCCAACGCCAGTGGGGCCAATCATTAAAATATTTTTTGGCGTGATTTCTTTACGCAACGATTCTTGAACTTGCATCCTGCGCCACCGGTTTCGTAAAGCGATGGCAACAGCACGTTTGGCTTTTTGCTGCCCGACAATATAACGATCTAATTCGCCAACTATTTCTTTGGGAGTCATGGTGGAAGATAACGCATTGGGCATAATAAAACTTAACCTTTTAAGTGGAATAATTTAATTCTTCGATCGTTGCATTATGATTGCTATAAATGCAAATATCTGCGGCAATTCCTAGGCTTTTTTCAACGATGTCGCGCGCATTTAATTCCGTGTTGTGCAACAACGCTTTAGCAGCTGCCTGGGCATAAGGACCGCCTGAACCAATGGCAACCAAACTTTCTTCAGGCTCAATCACATCACCGTTACCAGTAATAATCAATGAAGATTTCTGATCGGCAATAGCAAGCAGGGCTTCTAAGCGACGTAATATTTTATCGGTGCGCCAATCTTTGGCAAGTTCTACTGCGGCACGGATGAGTTGTCCTTGGTGTTTTTCGAGCTTTGCTTCAAATAGTTCAAATAATGTAAACGCATCGGCAGTGCCACCAGCGAAACCCGCAATAACTTTATCATTGTATAAGCGACGTATTTTACGAGCATTGGCTTTCACTATAGTATGACCCATGGTAACTTGGCCATCGCCACCAATGACCACTTTGCCAGGGCGGCGTACTGATAAAATTGTAGTTCCGTGAAATTGTTGCAAGGAAATCTCCTTCTATAGGATATCTGTTGTTAAATGGGGACTATTCTCTTTTTTTCAATGGGGTTACATTTGCCAAGACACTTTTAATGTTATTTTTTTGTAACCGGTCTTGATCGGCTTGTGCATCATTTAAGGAAGTATAGGGACCTACTTCTACGCGTGTCCACGAGGCGCCATTGACATTTACAGTTTGCAGCATTACGTCAAATCCTAACAAGATCAGCTCTGCTTTAAGGCGATCCGCATCACTCATATTTTTTAAAGAAGCCACGCGTAACACATAGCGCGTAGGCAGAGTGGGTGGGATCGCTTTATTAGGCAGAACCTCTTCCGGCAAAGAGAGTTGGGTTTTAGGTAACAACGTATAAAAATCGAATTGCGGTTGTGGAGTTGCTTCTTTCAAACTGGGTGACAGCTTGAGTGCCGCAGCTTTAGTAATAGCTTCTTTTTTGGGGAATTCCGAGTGGTGTTTGGCGAGCACTTCCTGTTTTTGTTTTTTCAAATAAAACAAACCCAGTATTAAAGATGCTGTTAATAACAATACTAATAACCACAGCCCGCCATTTACACCACTCCTCTTGTGCCGATTAGAATAACGGGATGTGCGTCGTTTTGGATAATTTTTAGGCATCACTTTGCCTCGTCATATTTTCGGGCGCTGATAACCCTAGTAATTGTAAACCATTGGCAATTACCTGGCGGGTTGCTATCACTAAACACAAACGTGCATTACGTAAGGCATTTTCTTCGACTAAAAAAGGTGAGGCGTTGTAATAAGTATGAAAGTGATAAGCCAATTCTTGCAGATAATGTGCTAACAGGTGAGGTTCATAATCGAGCGCAGCTGTTTCAATGATTTCAGGATAACGAGCTAAAAAACGTAATAAATCTTGCTCCTGTTCAGTATCAAGTAACGATAAATGCGCTAAGCCTTGTTGTTGGTCCCACGTCAACTGGCGCACTGCAAGTTGTTGCATCACACTGCAAATACGTGCATATGCATATTGAATATAATAAACAGGATTATCATTTGATTGCGATTTTGCTAGTTCTAAATCAAAATCTAAATGCTGTTCGGGCTTGCGCATGATATAAAAAAATCGCGCTGCATCATTACCCACTTCTTTGCGTAATTCTCGCAAGGTAACAAATGACCCACTACGCGTTGACATCTGCACTTTTTCTTTACCACGATATAACGAAGCAAATTGTACCAATAGCACGATAAATTTATCGGTGGGCATACCAAGTGCTTTTAAAAATGCGTTAATACGTGGTGCATAACCATGATGATCGGCGCCCATAATATCAATTACGCGGTCAAACCCACGTTCAAATTTGTTGAGATGATATGCAATATCTGATGCGAAATAGGTGCTTTGCCCATTTTTGCGCACGACTACGCGATCTTTTTCATCACCAAATTGCATAGCAGCAAACCACAATGCGCCTTCTTTTTCGTATAAATAGCCCGCTTGTCGTAAACGATCAATATCGCGCCTTAACGTCCCATTTGTTACGAGTTGGCTTTCAGAAAACCATTCTTGAAAAGCCACGCCAAATTCTGCCAAATCTTCGCGAATATCTGCTAGAACAGTTTGTAATCCTTGGTCAAATACTTTTTGATAGTCTGCCTCCCCCAGCAGTTTTTTTGCACGAACAATTAAAGCATCAATATAGGCGTCGCCATCCTCTTCATTGCTTTCAGTAGTATCAGGGGGCAAGTTGCTAAAAATAGCATTTAAAGGCTGGCGCAAACGATCACCGACAGCGACTTTAAGTTGGCGTGCAATTTCTCGAACATAATCGCCCTTGTAACTATTACTAGGAAATGGCAAGGTTTCACCTAATTCCTCAAGATAACGCAGCCAGACACTGACTGCTAAAATATGCATTTGTCGGCCAGCATCATTGACGTAATATTCACGGTGCACGGTAAAACCAACGGCTTCCAATAAGTTAGCGACAGTAGCCCCATAAGCTGCCCCTCGGCCGTGACCCACATGCAAAGGACCATTGGGATTAGCGGATACATATTCCATGTTTACACGTTGTCCAGCACCCACTGCCGAGCGGCCATAGTCATGGCCTTTTGTCAGGATTTCAGAGATAACTTGATAGTAGGCCTTGTCAGCAATGAAAAAATTGATAAAGCCTGGGCCAGCCACTGTAACTTTCTGTATCCAATCTGAGGGCGGCAGTTGAGCCACGATACTTTCTGCCAGCTCCCGAGGTTTACTTTGGGTCGCTTTTGCCAAAAGCAATGCAATATTGCAAGCAAAATCGCCATGTTGTTTATCGCGTGTTCTTTCCACTTGCAATGGTACAGCAATTTCTGCGGACAATTTACCTTGTTGCTGTAAGCGATTAAGCGCTTCAGCGAGCATTTCTTTTAAATAACGCTGCATGATGATCTAACTTTGAAAAGAGGAATAGTTAGTATATGCGATTACTCTATGGCCTTCAAACCTCTCGCTGCTTATATTCGCAACCAGAATTGTTTCATTAAATTGTTAAAACAAGCTATATGTGGATGGGAGTTGCTTGCCTATATACTCATTTCATCAACGAAATCTCTGTACGCGACAAAAATTATTAAAAAGTTTTGGAATGCCGTTGGGATGCCGTTTTCAGACGAAACTGCATCCTGCGGTCGGAGAATACATCCCTGTATTCTACGGTCTTTAGACGGCACCCCAACGACATTCTCACCTAACGATTTTACTAAGACGAGGGTAGATAATTTTTTGTCGTGCACAGAGATTTCGTGACAGAGCAGCGCAATGAAAAAGGTAACTTTTACAGCAATGACAGTAACAGTCAGGAGTAAGCATTAATTATTTGGCACGCGATGCCAGATAATAGGTGCAGCAGCAATAATTTCAACATTAAATAGGGTAGGTTCGTCAGTTTTGCTGTTAACATTAAGCACGCCTAAGTTATAACGTCCCGCCATTCGACCACCAACTAAATAACGTAATATATCGCTGCCATCGGGTAAGCGTACAATACATTCGCGGTTGATAGCGGTTTCAATCTCGCTTCCATAACGTAATCGTCCTGCAACGTAATCGCCAGGACGAAATTTAGGCAACATTTCGTCTCCAGCAACAAACAGCACTACCGCGTCAGGATAGAGTTCTTTAAAAATATTTGCCTCTCTTGCCATACAGATTTCATCACTTTGTAAATAAGGCAGTAGATGATGGCCATCTCGTATGATGAAGCGATTATTTTCCCTAAGTGTTTCTACGATGTATTGGTAATCTTTATAACGTTCTAAAGTAAGAGCTGCCGCTTGGGGCGGCGTGCCCTTACCAAGCAAAACCCAGTTTTTTTCCAAAGGAAGTCCCTCTTGACGATAAATTTCTCGACATTTTTCTAAAGCATTTTTAGTCAGTTTAGCGACACCATTTTCCCATGCTTTGAGAGTTGTGGCTGATAAACCATATTTTTTTTGAATTTCTTTACGGGATAATCGAATTATGATTTTTCTTATATATTTAAGGCGTTGGTGAGGAGTTTGTTGTAAAGCAAAATCGTCATCTCGCATATTTTTATTCACTTACTAGGCATGAAGCCGTATTTTATTGAAATTTGCCATGCTAAGCAAAGTAATGACATGGCACTAGGATTTGTAGGGCAAGCAACATCCTTAGTAAGGAACATTTTGATCTCAAAACAGCCATGTCGTTGCCAAAAAAAGTATCCCATTATAGGAGTTACAAAGGGTGAGGTATATACCTCTCATTTTAGTTCGACTATTCTGAGGAATTTTCACCTAAATGTGCCAAAATGCCTTCAAGCTCTTCCAAATTTCCATAATGAATCACCAAGCGGCCTCGGCCTTTGGTGCTATGGTGTAAGATAACATGCGATCCCAGCCTATCAGTTAAGCGGGTTTGTAAACGAAGAATATCAGGGTCTTGGGTTGAGCGAGTGGGCTGAGAAGATTTAGCTGCTTGTAAACGCCTTACTAAAGCTTCAGTATCGCGCACGGAAAGTTTTTTTTCCACCACTACTCGCGCAATTTGCAATTGTTGAAGACGATCAAGGGTTAATAATGCACGAACATGCCCCATTTCTAAAGCGTCATCATGCAATAATGTTTGTACTTCCGAGTGCAAGCTCAACAAGCGCAACAGATTAGTGACCGTAACACGTGATTTTCCCACTACTTCAGCGATTTGCTGATGAGTCATAGTAAATTCTTCGACTAGACGCTGTAATGCCAATGCTTGTTCAATGGCATTAAGATCTTCGCGTTGAATATTTTCAATTAAAGCAATTGCTAATGCGGCTTGATCTGAAAGTTCTCTAATAATTGCTGGGATTTCTTGTAGCCCAGCTAATTGACTGGCACGCCAACGACGTTCGCCCGCGATCAATTCATAATGCTGCTTATCTAACACACGAACGACAATCGGCTGAATAACACCTTGCGCTTTGATCGAGTCAGCTAACTCTTGCAGCGCAATGGGTTTAAGTTGTTTACGGGGTTGATACCGCCCTGGGCGAATGGCTTCAATCGGCAAATGCCGGATACCTACTTGCGCACGATCAGACGCAGAAGCAGGTGGTTTAAACCCACTCAACAACTCTGATACTGCTAATTCATTTAATCCTCGACCTAAACCACGCTTTTTTGAGCTCATAGCATTTCCTCACTGAGGTTGGTGGTGCGCTTAGACGATGAGGAACGTTGTAGTAATTCCCCCGCTAAAGCGAGATAAGCCACGGCACCAGGCGACTGTTTATCATATAACAATGCTGGCAAACCATGACTTGGCGCTTCAGCTAAGCGAATATTGCGGGGGATGACCGTTTCATACACCTGATTAGCAAAATGGGCAAACAATTGTTCAGTTACTTCTTGAGCGAGGCGATTACGACCATCGTAAAGGGTTCGCAATAATCCTTCGATTTGTAAATTTGGATTCGCTGAGCGACGTAAATTATCAATGGTACTTAACAACGCCGTTAACCCTTCTAAAGCATAATACTCACATTGCATGGGGATCAATACCGAGTGTGCTGCAACTAGAGCGTTAATGGTCAACATGTTTAACGATGGTGGGCAATCAATCAAGACAAAATCATAGCGAGTTAATACCACTAATAATGCTTGGCGCAAATGATATTCACGGTTTTCTTGGGATAATAACCGCACCTCGGCAATGGTCAGATCACCATTGGCAGGTAATAAGTCGTAATGGGCGATTGTAGTAAGCAATACCTCATTCGCCGGCACTTTATCTAACAGGACGTCGTTCATGGTGGCGCGTAATTGGCTTTTATCAACACCACTCCCCACGGTGGCATTGCCTTGTGGATCAAGGTCTATCAGCAATACACGACGTTTGGTTGCCGCTAAGGAAGCCGCCAAATTAATGCAAGTAGTGGTTTTACCTACTCCTCCTTTTTGATTGGCGATAGCAATGATTTTAGTCATGAAATACCTTGTGCAAGCAAACCACGTGGCGTTGTTCCTCAAGTCCAGGTACCCTCAAAGCATGGACTCTGGCAGCTATCATTGGATTAGCTTGCGCCATCTCAACCAGCTCGGCAGTTGGATAGTTGCCTTTCATGGCAAGCCATTGGCCATCAGGACAACAGAGATGTTCAGTTTTATTAATCATGTCGGTTAACGTACTCAATGCTCGGCTGATGATGGTATTAAAACATTGTTTTGCTTGAAAGGCTTCTATTCGTGCTTGAATTGTTTCGACATTCGATAATTTTAATTCGGCAATCGCCTGAATAACAAAATGGATTTTCTTACCTATGCTATCCAGTAATACAAAATGATAATCCGGTAAAGCCAACGCCAAAGGAATGCCTGGCAACCCTCCTCCTGTTCCTACGTCCAATACGCGATTACCACGAACCCACGGCACTACCGCAAGGCTATCCAGAATATGCCGGATTAGAACCGCATCCATTTCTCGCACCGCAGTAAGATTGTAAGCTTGATTCCACTTTAACAACAAACGTGCATAGTGCAGTAACTTTAGCTGCGCAGCTGTAGGTAATGTTAGTTCGAGTGTTTTTAATCCCTGTTGTAGTGTTATTAACCACCGCTGTTCAGCGGCAGATAACGTTTGATCGCCAGAAACCATGAGCTTACCAATTAAGAAATAATGATATTTTAATGGTTTAAATGTTTTTTGTCGCTTGTTGAGTGTTTGTTAGTCAACATTAACCCAATGAACGTGGTTTAAGAAGATTTTTGATACCCAAAACTAAGATAGCTTGTACCCAATACATCTTCCATTACTGCAAGGGTTGTGTGTTTTGTTTTAGCATCCGTACACATGACCTGTTGCATAACCTGCACCTTATGTTTTATTTCATTATTTCATCGTTGTGGCTAAAAAAACACCAATAGAAATGCTTTACTAATAGTAAAATTTTTTATTACAATCGATTATTGAAAAAATATGAAATTGTTTTAAACAATCTTTAGACATAAGAGGAGCTTATGCCTTACGTTGCTTTTTTAGATCATTTTAATCATTATCTGGGCAAGGTGTTTGGCAATGGACAATGCGTCGCCTTTGTGAAAAAAGTTGCTCATACTCCACCAACGCATACTTGGAAACCGGGTCCTTTAGTGCGAGGAAACTTCTGGCTGCCCAAAGGTACCGCAATTGCCACTTTTCGTCGTGGCAGATATCCCAACCAAGGACATGGCTAC
>JBAUEV010000028.1:0-4356 GCA_049678805.1 Gammaproteobacteria bacterium | reverse complement strand
AAATCGTCGAGCGTACATGGACGTATTCACGGCGTGTAGGCAAACGCAAGCTCTGCAAGAGGCAGAAAATTGACATTATCAAAACATATTTATTAAGAGGTTATATCGTCATGTACAACCCTTTTGTAGCAATTTTGATGGGTTCTGATTCCGATTTGCCAACGATGCAAAATGCGGCGGATGTGTTGAAAAGTTTAGGCGTAACGTGTGAAGTACGTATTACTTCAGCGCATCGCACACCGGCTGCTACAGCAGAATATGTAAAAACAGCAGAAGCACGTGGTTGTGCAGTGTTTATTGCCGGTGCGGGTTTGGCCGCGCATTTAGCCGGTGCTGTGGCTGCTAATACGTTACGACCTGTGATTGGTGTGCCGTTAGCATCAGGCAGTTTGGGCGGCCTTGATGCCTTGCTGGCTACGGTGCAAATGCCGCCTGGGGTACCAGTAGCTTCAGTTGCAATTAATGGTGCGAAAAATGCAGGTTATTTAGCTGCACAAATAATGGCGCTTACAGATGGTGAATTGGCAAAGCGTTTACAGACTGATCGCGAGGCCAAAGCCCAAGATGTGCAAGCTAAAAATGCTGCGATGTCCCGATCTTAAAAAGAGTGTGGATAATTAGGTTTGGTTGTAGGCTATCTCGTTTATTGCTCCGTGGTACATCCTGGTACCATCCCGTAAGGCCCGTTCACCCTGAGACGCGGCCAACGTGCCGCGTCTCGAAGGGCCTGATAGCTAGTCGCATTAAACGAGATAGCCTACAACCAAACCTAATTATCCACACTCTTTCCTGTATTTTCGCGCATTTAGCTAGCTTGAAATGGCGGAGAACGAAAAATCAATGACTAACAAAATGCGTTTAATTGTTGGAATGAGTGGTGCTTCTGGCATTATCTATGGTGTACGCTTGCTAGAATTTTTAAAACAATTAAATGTTGAAACTCATCTTGTTGTTTCTAATTCAGCAAAAATAACCCAAGGATATGAAATGACTTTGGGAAATAAAGCGTTGCAAAATCTCTCTGATTTTACCTATTCTTCGACTGATATTAGCGCACCTATTT
This sequence comes from Gammaproteobacteria bacterium, assembly GCA_049678805.1. Lineage (GTDB taxonomy): Bacteria > Pseudomonadota > Gammaproteobacteria > JBAUEV01. Next base: position 3,293 of record JBAUEV010000028.1, on the reverse strand, counting down.
CCAGCGGGTCCTTCAAAACTTCAGGCATGATTATTGCACCATGTTCGATGCGCAGTTTGTCTGAAATCGCTACTGGAGTAACCAGCAGTCTTCTTACTCGTGCTGCAGATGTGGTGCTTAAAGAGCGTCGCCGTTTAGTACTCGTCGTACGTGAATCTCCTTTACACGCAGGACATCTTAAAAGTATGTTAGCAGTAACTGAAATGGGCGGAATTATCGCACCTCCTGTTCCAGCGTTTTATAATAATCCAACAACATTGGATGATATTATTAACCATACTGTAGGGAGGATATTAGACCTTTTTAATCTTGATACCGGTCATGTCAAACGTTGGAAAGAATAAGCTTTTTTGCGACATTCCTCAAGTTTTGATAGCGTAATCTTTGATAATACCATGAAAATCCTGGGCTTTTTGCTTGATTTGGTTTAGAATGCGTATAAGAACACTAGCTATTAAAACGTATTTTGTCAGATATGCAACTAACATTATCAATAATTTTTGCAGTTATTTTATTATTTATAAATAATTTTGCAGTTGCCAATACTGCACCTGCAACCGCAATGTCGCCACCGAATAAACCCGTGCATTATTTGTTAGTACCGGCTGTTACTGGCAACAGAGCTGATAGCCGCTTTCAACTTACATTTTCGAATAGTGTAAAGGAAATGATAGTTACCGATTCAAAAAAAATGCCAAAAGGTGCTCGAGTATTAGTGGTTACTGCAGATGAAATGCGACCAGCCAAAGTGTTAATAAAAGTAACTAATGCTGCTAATTCCGAATTCAGTGCGACTTGTCTATTGAATTTAAGCACTAAACGTTGGGAGCGTGCTGCGCAACAACCATTTGAAGCAGATTGTGGAAATTTTCCATTAAGTGGTACTGTAGATTTTGCTGCAGAATACACCGTCATTGGTATATCAACTCCGAATACAAAAGCGACACCCGCATCATCCGGGAAAGAATTTCGTGTTCCAACGGTTGCGGTGAATGTTTTAGGCAATAATTTAAGTGCTGATTGGACTGTCATTCATACTTTTAAAGATGCTGACGTTAGTTATAAAGTAACTCTTTATAACAAGGGTAATCGGCCTGTTCGTGAACGAGTGGTTAATAGCACTACTTGGACCTTTGACAATTTACCTGATAATACGTATAAAGTACGGGTTGCAGCACAAGACACTAAAGGACGTAAAACTGTTCCAGCTTTTACTGATTCAACAGAAATTAATATCACTTTAATACCACTAAAGCCGGTAAAAAGCGGCTATTATTCAATAATTCCTAATTACCATGATGGTAAATGGGATAGTTTGCATGTAATAGGTGCTGAACTTGCAACATCATTAACACCTTTACCCCCGGGCGCGGTGTTAATTTCAGTAGCAACAAAACAACCTAAAAAGGTACAGATAACAGTAACTAATGCCAGCCCACCTGATTCAAACCAGCCAGCACCGACAGCCACTTGCACATTGATGATGAGTGCTAAAAGTTGGAGTATGCCGGATAGTGAAAAAAGTAAACCAGGATGTGGGTATTTCTCTCAAAGTGGTGGTTCTGCAGGTACTCTTGAAGTACCTGTAGTCATTGGAGTTTCTACACCGAAGTAAATGTCATCTCATTCTCGTTCATGCAGGAGCTTTTTATGAGCTTAAAAACACCTTTATATGCACAACATCAAGCTGCTGGAGCAAAAATAGTAGATTTTGCTGGCTGGCAGATGCCATTACATTATGGCTCACAATTGGCTGAGCATCAGCAAGTGCGACAAGATGCTGGCGTTTTTGATGTGTCTCATATGGCAGCAGTAGATATTGTTGGACGTGATGCACAAATGTATTTACGTTATTTGCTTGCCAATGATGTTGCTAAACTCAAAACCATTGGTAAAGCACTTTACACTTGTATGCTGAACGAACAAGGCGGTATTTTAGATGATCTTATCGTCTATTGGATGGGTAATAATTATTACCGCTTAATAATCAATGCAGGAACACGTGAAAAGGATTTGGCTTGGCTTAATCAACAAAGCAAACGATTTAAAGTTGAACTGCGTCTACGTTCCGATTTAGCACTACTGGCTGTACAAGGCCCCAAAGCCAGAGCGAAAATTCATACTATTTTTAATGCTGAATTGGCAAATGCTGCAGCATTGTTAACACCTTTTCAAAGCGTAGCGCATGATGATTGGTTAGTGGCACGAACAGGTTATACGGGAGAAGATGGTTATGAAATCATGTTACCTGTTCAAGACGTTGCAGCATTTTGGCAAAAACTATTGCAAGCTGACATTAAACCGTGCGGCTTAGGTGCGCGTGATACTTTGCGTTTAGAGGCAGGCTTAAATTTGTATGGCACGGATATGGATGAAACAACCACGCCTTTAGAAGCTAATCTTGCGTGGACTATCGCTTGGGAGCCAGCTGATCGTGAATTTATCGGTCGTAAAACATTAGAGCAGCAAAAAGCTCAAGGCGTACCTCGGTATTTGGTTGGTTTGGTGTTAAAAGAGCGTGGTGTTTTACGTGGACATCAAAAGGTAATTATTCCTGAAATCGGCGAAGGGGAAATTACCAGCGGAAGTTTTTCACCCACGTTAAATTACAGCATTGCCTTAGCACGTGTTCCCGCGAAGATGGGCACGGATTATTTCGTGCTTATCCGTGATAAAAAAGTCCCCGTGCAGTTAGTCAAACCACCGTTTGTGCGCTTTGGAAAACAAGTTTATGAGCCATTAGTAAATGCAGCTCTGATGCAGCGGTAGCTGCCGATTTTTATCCAACAACTCTTTTACAGCCGTTGTAATACCATAACTGGGAACATAAGCTTGGCCACCCGATAAAGGTTTAGGTACGCGTGTGGTACTTGGTAGGCTTAGTGGCAAATTTTTTAAACTACGGACAGCCAAATAAGCAAAAATCTGCGCTTCCATTGCTTGACTATTCCAACCCACATCATTAGCGGTCATAATATTAATCGTGTTGCCCCATTTTTCCCGCAAACGGGTTTTTAATTCCTGCAAAATAACGGGATTATTCCAACCACCGCCCGCTAAAATCCAATTTTTAGGCAGCTCCGTTTTTACAAAATCTAAACTGGCAACAATCGTTTGTGCCGTAAATGCTTCCAAGGTAGCACAAGCATCTTCAAGAGACAGTGTGTCAAGTTCGGGGATTAATTGAAGGTCATTAATATCCAGCGATTTTGGTGGCGGCAGTGTAAAGTAATTCACACCTTCTTTAATAATCGCTTTATCGTGCAATGCCTGAAGAATGATTTCATTAACGC
>JBAUEV010000027.1:0-13248 GCA_049678805.1 Gammaproteobacteria bacterium | reverse complement strand
TTTTTTGAATTTGTTTGTTGGAGCACCCCCACCTTAATCCTCCCCCTTGCAGGGGGAGGAAACAAGGGGACTGAGCTATTACAGCGTAGCGTGCTCACCAATGAATTGCAACGGTAGGCATCGCTTGCTCTCCCTCAACAAGTTCGGGACATGCTTTGCCCACCCTACAGGACCGCATTAAAGTTTTATCATGTTTAAGGTATTAACACGATCTTGCCTAGTGAGTTGCCCATTAGCACCTCACGGTGTGCTCGTGCTGCGTCCTTCAGCGATATCTCCTCATCCACAATTGGACGAAGAATACCTAATTCCAAAGCCGCACCGAGTGCACGATGGATGGCATAAAGCTCCTCATGGCTGGCATTGAACAATGACATGCCGCGAATATCAGTGTCCCGTGTCATAGTCTGTCGTGGGTTTATCTCGATTCGCCCCCGACAGCCAATCACAACCACTCGGCCAAACTTAGCCAGTACACCCAAGTCATTATCAAGATTAACATTTGCCAACATCTCCAGGATAAGGTTTACCCCGCGTCCATTAGTGAGCGTCATAAGTTGCTGAAGATAATCATCACTCGCGTGATCTAGCACATGGTGTGCACCTTCTTTGAGAACGAGTTGACGTCCTTGTTTAGACCCGCCAGTGCCAATAACTGTACATCCGTGCGCTCGCGCAAGCTGAACACAAAAGAGACCTACAGCGCCTGTAGCGCCATGTATCAATATCGTCTCTCCCGGTTGTACTTGCCCTCGGTGAAACAAGGCACGATAAGCTGTCGCTGCTGGCACGCCTAGCGCAGCTCCTTGTTGAAATGTCAAATTCGCCGGCAACGGAAACACTTTATTCACATCAACCAAAGCAAATTGCGCATATCCTCCACTTAATGTTGAAGCGGTGTACACACGATCACCTACTTTGTATTCATTCACATCTGGGCCTATTGCCTCGATGATGCCGGCAACATCACTGCCTGGGGTGTAGGGAAACGTCATTGGTCCATAGTTTCCTGCACGGATATAAGTCTCGACAGGATTTACTCCAACTGCTTTCACCTTTATCACAACTTGTGACTGACCTGGTTGCGGATCGGGAATATCTTCTAGTTTTAATACATCTGGCTCACCGAACTGATGGACGCGAATTGCTTTCATACTATTTTTTCCCTCTCAGCTTGCTTATTGCTTATAACCACTTAGCACGTAATTTTCGTTGATTAAGCTCCAACCATTGTAAGGCAATAATGCTAGCTGCATTATTGATGCGACCGCTGCGAACAGCATCAAAAGCATCTTGTGCATTTAATGCGTGTACTAGAATATCCTCATGTTCTTCTTTAACACCGTACACACCACCTGCTTGACTGGCATCTACTTTGGCACAAAATAAGGCGACACGTTCAGAACTCCCTCCAGGGCTGACCCAATAATCACAAATGGGCACCAATTCTTCAATCTGTAAGCCTGATTCCTCATAAGCTTCACGGTGGGCTAATTGTTCAAGAGATTCCGTGGGATCTGTCAAAATACCTGCAACCAATTCTAATAACCAGGGAGTATGTTCATCCTGGAGTGCACCCGCGCGGAATTGTTCAATAAGAACTACCTTATCTAAGCGAGGATCATAAGGCAATGCCGCAGCAACACGGTAGCGAAGCAATACTTCACGACCAAATGTTTCACTCCATCCACCATTAAAAAGTCGGCATTGTAAATGATATTTTTCCATGCTGAAAAAGCCATGATAAAGCGACTCTTTTGCTATCAGCCGATAGTCTCGCCGAGTAAGCCGAATGGGTAAAATGTCGTCCCTCATTTAAGAAAGACTCTCTACTTTGACAGGATTATTTCCTAGTACGCTACGAAAACGGCTATAACTAAAATAAATAACCAACCCGGCAACTAACCATATTAAGAAGCTGATCCAAGTTATGCGTGATAATCCACTCATTAAGTAAATACAGAGAACGGCGCCTAAGGTCGGAATGATTGGACTGCCAGGGGTACGAAACGTGCGTGGTAAATCGGGCTGGGTATAACGCATGACTACAACGCCAGCGCACACCACCACGAATGCAGCCAGGGTACCAATGTTTACCAACTGTGCCACCCCATTAATGGGCGTGAATCCAGCCACTAACGCCATAATGACTCCGACGGAAATAATGAGACGCCGAGGTGTTTGGCTTTTCGGGTGGATATGCGACAGCGCTTTGGGCAATAAGCCATCTCGCGCCATCGCTAAAAAAATGCGGGTAAAACCAAAATACATCACTAAGGTGGTAGTGGTTAAACCAGCAATAGCACCAATTGCTACGATAGCTCCGGCAAAATGAAACCCTAATCGTACTAATGCTTCTGCTACCGGTGAGCTAACATTCAAGGTGGGATAATAGGAAATACCCGTTAATAAGCCTGCCACCACCACGTATATCACAGTGCATATCGCGAGTGAAAGAATAATTCCAATGGGCAAAGCACGTCGTGGTTCTATTGTTTCTTCTGCCGCGGTAGATACAGCGTCGAAACCAATATAGGCAAAAAAGATTAATGCTGCGCCCCCAACAATCCCATGCCAACCAAATGGTGCGAAGGGATGCCAGTTGGCAGGGTTGACATGAAATGCGGCAATCGCAATGAAAAAGGCAATGGCTGCTAATTTTATAAACACGACAATTTTGTTGAAACGCGCACTTTCTTTAACCCCTACCGACAGTAACCAGGCCAATCCACCAATCAGTAATGCGGCAGGTAAATTAATGACACCACCGCTAAATGGGTCTATTAATAGTGCTCTAGGTATGTGTATTCCCATTGCGCTTAGGGTGTTATTCACATAACCAGACCAACCGATAGAAATTGTCGAACACGCCATTCCGTATTCCAGCAACAAAACCCAACCAATAATCCAAGCGATGAACTCCCCTAAGCCGGCATAAGCGTAACCATATGCACTCCCACAACCACCAATACTAGAAGCAAGCTCAGCATAAGACAAAGCACTCAAAGCACAGGCGACGCCTGCTAAAATATAAGACACCACAATCGCTGGACCCGCTTGCGTAGCAGCAGCAATCCCTGTAAGCACAAAAATACCTGCGCCAATAATGGCGCCAATGCCCATCAAGGTAAGGTCCCAGGCAGTCAAACAGCGTCGTAAACCGGAAGATTCAGCATCATGAGAAATTGATTTGGTACGGAACAGGGTTTTCAACTTCATTGTAACCTCTAAGTTATTTAGTTTTGAGGAGGTAACACTATAAATAGATAAATCTTCATTGTGAAGCAGTTGTTATCATAAAAGATTGATTATATATTGTCTCAGCTCAAAATCGAAAGTTAAAACCAGCTTTCTGCTTAACCAATGGTTTGAGATTGTATGAATTTCCATACTGCACAAATCAATATGCTCAAGCAACAAATTCGTACTTGGGATGTGTTGGATGATAAAATATTGGCTTTATTCGCCCGAGTACCACGAGAACCTTTTGTGCCAGCGCCTTTTCGCGAGTTAGCTTATGCTGACACCGCGATTCCCATTGGTCATGGTCAAGTGATACCGCCCCCTAAGGAAATGGCAAGGATTTTGCAAGCGTTGCATATTTTGTCCAGTGATACTATTTTGGAAATTGGTACTGGCAGCGGTTATTTCACAGCGTTGTTAGCTGGCCTTGGGCAACATGTAGAAAGCGTGGATGTTTATCCTGATTTTACGGAACGGGCACACCAGACTTTGCAAACGCTGGACGTTACCAATGTTACCTTGCATACCGGTGATGCCCTGCAGGGTTGGGATAAACCAAAGTCGTATGCAGTGATTTTATTGAATGGTTCAGTACCTTATTTACCCGAATCCTTGCGTAATAATTTAGCTTTAGGGGGACGGTTACTAGCAGTAGTTGGTTTTTCTCCGGTCATGGAAGTAACATTATTCGAGCAGTTTGCTCCAGGCCAATGGCGAACAGAATTTTTATTTGAAACGGACTGGCCACGTTTGCCAAATGTGGGACAATATAAACCGTTTGTGTTTTAGCTGAAAGATCATGATGAAGTCGTTTTTGAGAATAGTTCTTAGTATTGTGTTATTGGTGGTAGCTATCCCAATCTTTGCCGAAGATTTATGGCAAGTTTATTTACAAGCTTGCGCAAATGACCCGGCCTATAAAGCGGCTATTGCTACTTACTTAGCTAATAAAGAATATTTACCCATTAATCGTGCGGCATTATTGCCATCTGTGAATTTAGCAGCGGCCGTTGATCGTCAACATATTAATCTTTCTTTTCCTGCCCGTTCGCCTAATTTTTCTTTTTATAACACAGAAAAACAATTCGCAATTATTGCCAGTCAGCCCGTTTTTAATTTTGCTTCGTGGATGGCACTAAAAGGCGCAGGTGCTTTTGTTAAACAAGCAGAAGCAACGTTTTTTGCAGCGCAGCAGAATTTGATGCTACGCGTCGCAAATGCTTATTTTGCGGTATTGCAAGCTAAAGATAATTTGACCTATGCTGAAGCACAACGTTTAGCATTAGGTCGTCAATTAGAACAAACCAAGCAACAATTTAATGTAGGCATTATTGCTATCACTGACGTATCGAATGCCCAAGCAAGTTACGATGCTGCCGTTGCGACTGAAATTGCTGCGAAAAATGCTTTGGCAGATAAATTAGTCGAGTTGAAAGCCATTACCAATGTGCAATACAACTCATTGTTCGGCATCAATGGACGAGTGCCATTAGTTGTGCCACAACCTGCTGATATGGCACAGTGGCTACAAACAGCGGAAAGACAAAATTATGCCTTGCTTTCTTCGCGTTATGCTGCGCAAGTTGCACAAGAAAATATTAAACAGCAATTTGCTGGGCATCTCCCAGTAATAAATGCGAATGCGGGTTATAGCATAGATGATAATACGAATGCAAATAATCAAGGAATTCAAAACTCCAAAACAGCCGATATTGGTTTATCGCTTAATTTACCGGTTTATCAAGGTGGTTTGGTAACAGCCACAACAGAACAAGCCGGTGATCTTTACCAACAAGCCATTGCCCAGATGGAACAAACGTATCGTGGCGTACAGACGCAAACCAGTGAGGCTTACTTGGGTATTCTTTCGAGCATTAGCAAAATTCAGGCAGATGCAGAAGCGGTTGTTTCCAGTCAAAATTCCTTGGAGGCTACCCGGGCTGCTTATTCCGTGGGTACACGCACTATTATTGATGTATTAAATGCCGAAACGACGTTATATGAGGCTAAAAGTACTTATTCGCAAGATAAGTATACTTATTTGTTGAATATTTTAAGTCTTAAACAAGCCGCGGGCACTTTATCGCCTGCTGACTTGCAGCAAATTAATGCTTGGTTGCCAAACAGCGTAGATGTACGAGTAACTATTACTGGCACTTCACCCGCAGAAGCAATTGATCTGCACCAGACAAAGCGGACAACAAATCCAAAAACTAAAATACACGCCAAGAAATTAAATAAGAAATTTTCTGATTCGCATTTGTAGACAAAATGTAGAATCCGGGAGTTTTTTTAAAAGATTCCTTGTAATAGCTCAGTCCTCTTGTTTCCTCCCCCGCAAGGGAGTTAAGCTATTACGATTCTTTACTATTTTTTTTTGTGGACAGTGAGTACAGGGCTGACCATGATAATTTTCAAGACTTTTAGACACTGTAAGGCGCTGCTGCCAATTTTTAACGTATGCCTGTGCTAGTTTTTTATCCTGAATTATCAGTAAATTTTCTGCATTATATTTTTCCGCCGCTTTGGTAAAATTGAAGCTGCCAGTTACCACGATGGCACCATCCAAGATTATCACTTTATTGTGCGCAAGGTTTGGCTGGTAATCAATATAAACGGGAATGCCAGCCCGGCTTAAAAACTTCGAAGACGAATAACGTTCACCCTGAAATTGGCTCTTGTCTAAAATCACCTGTACTTTAATTCCTCGTTTATGAGCTTCTATCAGCGCCCTAGCAATCGGTGCACTGGTAAAGGAAAACGCTTGTACTTGAATGGTGCTCTTTGCCTGATGGATAGCATTCACTAAAAGTCTGGTGCAATTTTGATCGGGGGTAAAGCAAACTTGATAGGTGGCATCGGGACTGAATTTATTAGTCGCGTTGGGATTAACCAATAAAGGCCAATAAGCCAGTGCGGTGGATACATATAGTAGTACTATACTGCACATTAAAAATCTTATGTAAACTCGCATATCTCTTTTCCTCTAAATTCGGTAACTTTATTCATGATAATAGCTCTCATTTGTTTTAGTGTATTATTAAAGAGCTTAATGTTGTAAATAAAGTTTTTATAAAAATATTTGTCCCCCCGCTCCCCACCCAGCGCCAAAGACTCTCTGTCATTACTCTTTTTTGAAACATAACTAATACCATTAGCGATATTAAATTCTAACATCAAATTGGACACTTTTTTTTCAGCCTCATTGATAGGTGGTGCCAAGTACCAAGGTAATAATATAGATTCAAAGGGCTTTTCCTCAAGAAAATTAAATGTTAACAACGTAATTGGGCAATTATTGATTAATTTTTTATCTATAAACAAATCAAGCCATAATTGATTTGAAGAATAAATGAATTTTTCGTTGTCAACTAAATTTTCGTATAGATAGGTTAAACAAGTGCAGCCTACGTTCTGCGCTAACTTTTTATATATATTACCAGCTTCTGGACAAGTTTCGTTGTTATACTTATGGATTGAGGAGTCTTGGTTAACAATTTTTAGTTCTTTTTTTATTATTTGAGCCATGAGCCTACTCAGCGAATATAGCGTTTATAACTTTGTTTGTTTTAGTGATCTTTAAAAGAGACTCTAGTAAAATAAAAATATTTTTTTAAGGCATCATCATCCTTTTTTAACCCGCTTTTAACGTTTTGAGACAATATGATATGCTGTTTATGATATTTGCGTGCAATTTTCAAGGAAATACTAAATTTTGCATATTTATTAATCCATTACGCAATGAAAAATACCAAAAACATGTATTTTGTCAATGTTTATTTTTTCGCTTCAAACTCTACGATCAATGTTATGGATTAGGAATCAAGTTCTTTTTTAATACTTGATGTTTTAATTTCGCTATTTATTTTATTAGGGATGTTATCATGCTATGAAAACACAGTGGTCTTGTGGCAGGAGAATTAAATTAGCAAGGAACATGCTTGGTCTAAGCAGGAAAGGCTTTGAAGACAAATTTCATATTAGCTCTCATACCCTTCAAGCATGGGAAATTGATAAAAACCCTTTGACACCCAAAGGTGCAAAAAAACTAGCAATCGCGTTTACCCAGACAGGACTATTTTGCTCTGATAAATGGCTTTTAACAGGCGCTGGAAACTTTCCCATATTGATTCCCAATGGCAGTGAAAAACCCAAAGCATTCACAGAAGAACTGCGCATATTACACGAGATAGAGGCTTTTGAAACCATTAACCCCAGTCCGGCCGTTATTGCCATCACAGATGATGGTATGGAGCCTATTTACAATTTAGGCGACTATGTGGCTGGTAATAAAAAATATGAAGACGAAATATCCTGTATTGTTGGCGAGCCTTGCATTGTAGAAACTGTACAAGGCGAAACATTGGTAAGAAAACTGTTGTTTGGAAAAAAAATGTCTTTTTATAATTTAGCATGCATCAATAATTATTCACGTCAACAGCCATTAATTATCAACGTCAAGCTGTTTTATGCAGCACAGATTGTGTGGCATCGAACAAGAGAAATTCTACCTAAAGCAAAATAAATGAGGGAATAGCCATGAAAAATGTTTACTTTATCCACTGATATTGTAGGGAAGAACTACGCTATTGAGTCTAACAAAATCAATTTTTTCATAAAACAATTTATTCTTATTACTATGAATTCGGAGAATCAAACAAATGAATACTGTAGAAAAGCAATTTTTAAACTATCTTATTAGCGAAAACCAACCTGTTTTTATTTATCTCGTCAATGGTGTTCGATTAGATGGTTATCTTTTATCATTTGATAGCACAAGTTTTGTGTTGGTTTCGAAAACAGAGCCTACAAATCCCTTACTGATTTATAGGAACATTGTGGCTACAGTGCAGCAAGCTACACTTTTTTCAAGGAATCGTTTTCGTAGAACTACGCTCAGCCGTCCCTCGGGTCTAAAACAAGTTACAGCAGATAGTTTGTCGAACGAAGATTTACTTGCCGACTAATACTACTCTGTTAAGTTAAAGTGGAAGTACTTTTCTATCAAGTTGCCGATAACTGAGCGCCTCAATGAGGTGCTCAGTTTGAATGGTTTCTGCATCAGCTAAATCAGCAATAGTACGGGCAATTTTTAGGATCCGATGATGCGCGCGAGCAGATAAACCTAATTGTTGGATGGTGTCTTCCAACAGCTCGTGTTGTTCACTTGTTAATTGGCAAGTTTTTTCTAGTACTTTTCCTGCCAAAGATGTATTGAATTTTCCTGCACGTTGCCACTGTTTTTGTTGTGCTGTTACTACTCGTACTTGTACTTGAGCGCTCGTTTCAATTGGTAAATGTAGCGCTGATAACAAACCTTTAGGTAAAGGTGGAACATGAACATGCAAATCAATGCGATCCAGCAATGGACCTGATATGCGAGCTTGGTAGCGGCGCACTTGGTCAGCAGTACATTGACAGCTTCCTCGAGGATCTCCTAAATAACCACAAGGGCAAGGATTCATTGCCGCAACCAATTGGCAACGTGCTGGAAACTGCATTTGGTAAGAAGCACGTGAAAGAGTGATATGCCCGGACTCTAAGGGTTCGCGTAATGCTTCCAGCGCACTACGATGATATTCGGGTAATTCATCTAAAAATAATATTCCGTGATGTGCTAAGGAAATTTCACCTGGTTTTGGTGGACTACCGCCCCCTACCAACGCAACACTCGATGCCGTGTGATGTGGTGCACGAAATGGTCGTATTTGCCAATCGTTAGTTTGAAAACCACGTGAACTGATAGAGTAAACTGCTGCCACCTCTAACGCTTCTGCCAATGTCAGTTGTGGCAAGATGTTGGCTAACCGATTGGCAAGCATCGTTTTTCCCGTGCCTGGAGACCCTATCATTAATAAACTATGGCGTCCTGCTGCAGCAATTTCCAAGGCACGTTTAGCACGATGTTGACCTCGCACTTCAGCCAAATCGGGTAAAATGGCGGGGTTTCCAATCGGCAGTGTTACCGTATGGGGTTGCAAAAGATTTTTGTCCGCTAAATGAGCACACACCTCAAGTAAATGTTTTGCTGGCAAAACCGTGAGTTTATCTACTAATGCTGCTTCATCGGCATTGGCTTGAGGTACGATCAAGCTGCGGCCTTGCTCTGCCGCTGCCAAAGCAATAGGCAATATACCTTTGATGGGACGAAGTTCGCCGGTTAATGCCAACTCACCAACACATTCAAACTCACTCAATTTAGTCAGTGGTAGTTGTCCTGAGGCTGCTAAAATACCTAAGGCGATGGGTAAATCAAAACGTCCACCTTCTTTAGGTAGATCGGCCGGCGCGAGATTTACCGTAATGCGGCGAGTTGGAAATTCCCAATGACTGTTGAGTAATGCGCTACGGACACGGTCTTTACTTTCTTTAACGACCGTTTCAGGCAGTCCAACAATGGCAAAAGCGGGTAAGCCGGAAGAAATATGTGTTTCGACAATGACCGCAGGCGCATTAATACCGACTGCTGTACGACTATAAACAATGGCTATTGACATGTACTTTTCCTTTTTTGTATAGCACGCCTACTACCTGACGTGAATGGGCTTCATTCTCGACTTGAGGTAGTAAAATGAGTAGAACGTTATGGCTATTGCTGTTCTAGTTCAGCAAGCTGCTTTTCTAGAGCTTCCAACTTTTCTCGTAGGCGTGTCAATACAGTAACTTGTACATCGAACTCTTCGCGGGTAACTAAATCGAGCTTGACAAATGTCGCTTGTAATATGCTGCGAAAATTTTTTGCTAAATCTGCTCTGAGGTTATGAAAGACAGGAGGTACCGCATCGGTAAGGCGTTTAATCAGATCATCCAACTGTTCAGGTTTTAGCATTAAGTGGTTCCTCACTTTTAAGGGTCAACTGCATTCTCAAACAATAATGCCATTTAATTTTTCTGGTCAAGTTTAATCTGGCGAAAATGTTCCAACCGAAATTTGCGACGCTGCTGTGCAGCTTCAAAACGCCGGCGGTCAATATCAGTGACAGGAGTAAATGGGGGAATTGTAGTCGGTTTACCATTTTCACCCAACGCCACCATGGTGAAATAACAGGTATTAGTATGGCGTCTTTCACCGGTTAATAAATTTTGTGCCTCAACGCGAATGCCGATCTCCATGGAGGTATTACCTACGTAATTGACTGTGCCGTAACAAACCACCAAATCGCTCACAAAAATAGGTTCTTTGAAAAAAACCTGGTCGACCGATAAGGTGACCATCGATAATGAAGAATATTGGGAGGCGCAGGCATATGCGACTTTATCGAACAAACTCAATAAATTTCCACCATGGATATTGCCGCTAAAGTTTGACATATGCGGCATCATAATTTCAGCTATCTGTATGCTACGAGGTCTTTCATGCACTTGAGTCATCGGTTTGTCTCTAAAATAAGGGGAAATTTCTTAGAAGTCTAATCAATTAACAAGTGGAAAACCAGTCTTAATGCGAGATGCTAGCATTAAGGCTAGTTCATAGCATAATATCACGCTATGCAAACAGCGACTTTACAAACAACAAATTTAGCCTGCGAACGTGGGGGGCGATTTTTATTTAATAACTTAAATATCACGCTCAATGCTGGAGAATTATTGCAAGTCCTTGGACGTAATGGCTGTGGCAAAACCAGTTTATTACGTATTTTGACAGGGTTGTTAACGCCACAACAAGGTAAAATCCATTGGTGCGGACGCCTGATTCAGGAATGTGGTGCTGAGTATCGGCAAGCGTTTTGTTACCTCGGGCATAAAAATGCAATTAAAGCGAGTTTAACCGTGTTAGAACATTTGCAGCTTCACACTTATTTGCGCCAACAACAGCCGCCCGCTGATTTATCGGAAATATTACACCGCTTTTCATTATGGCCTCTGCGTTATCGACGTGGTGAAACTTTATCAGCTGGCCAACGACAACGGTTGGCGTTGGCACGTTTAGCTTTAACTCCAGCGCCCTTATGGATTTTGGATGAGCCATTTACTGCTCTGGATACACAAGGGATTGAAAACGGCTTGCAAATGATGGCGCAACATGTAGCACAAGGCGGGATGGTGGTATTCACCTCTCATCAACCTTTAACTTGGCAATCGACAGGGTTTAAGCAAATAAGTTTAGGTTAAAAAGATTGTTAAATGGAAAAAGTTTAAAAATTATGCTACATTTGGCCTATATAAATAGGACCTTGCTTACCAAATTAACAAACTGATTATCAAAAGAAAGCTTAAGCAAAAAGAGGCTGCCAAGTTACTAGGGGTTGACCAACCAAAAATTTCAGCTTTAAGTCATGGCCGACTTTCTGGATTTTCCGTAGAGCGTTTTTTTCGTTTTCTTACCATCCTTAATCAAGATATTGAGATCGTAATTAAGCCGCATACGAAAAATAAAAGACGAGACAAACAGAGAATCGCGCACATTTACGTCAGATATGCAAATGCTTAAGCTCTAGATGCAAGTTTTTAGTACAACACGTCAGAATTGCCACCATTTCAACTTATGCAAACATTGCGATTATTTAACATCTTGCTAAAACACGAACTGCTTCTCGCCTGGCGGCAGCGTGGTTTAACCTTGCAACCCCTCTTGTTTTTCGTGCTATTGGTAACGTTAGTGCCGTTAGCATTAACACCTGACCCTGCCCTATTAAAAACTGTAGCGCCTGGAATTATCTGGCTCGCAGCACTGCTTGCTACCCTGCTAGGATTGGATAACCTATTTAGCCAAGACTGGGTGGACGGTAGTTTAGAACAACTATTACTAAGCCCTCTTTCTTTAACAGGATTAGTATTCATTAAAGTAGCGGCTTATTGGTTGGTAGTTGAGCTACCCCTATTACTCGTAACACCTCTTTTAGGAATATTATTGCATATATCTCTCCCCACTCTAGGAATATTACTGATAAGCTTGCTGCTCGGCACGCCTGTATTGACATTAATTGGCGCGATGGGCGCGGCATTGACCACAGGATTGCGTCATGGTGGTATATTGTTGGCACTTGTAATATTGCCATTATATGTCCCCATCTTAATTTTTGGCGCTGGGGCGACATTAGCAGCGCAACAACATTTATCGGGGAGCGGTGAATTGGAATTATTAGGGGCTTTATTATTATTTACATTAACATTAGCTCCCTTAACTATTGCAACAGCATTACGTATCAGCATTATTTAACAGTATTATGACAAAATCATTTTTTTCAAAAATTAAGCTAAAATTATTATGCAAAAGTGGTTAGTAAAACTCGCTTCACCAAAATCATTTTACCAAATAACGGGTAGGTTGTTGCCGTGGCTAGCTCTATTCAGTAGTTTGTTATTCACTTATGGCTTGATCGTCGGTTTGTTATTTGTTCCACCCGATTATCAACAAGGCAATGCGTTTCGTATTATTTATCTTCATGTTCCCAGTGCAGTCATGTCGCTGACAGCCTATGTCGTAATGGCTGTAAGTGCTGCTGTTTTTCTAATTTGGAAAATCAAATTAGCCGATGTAATTGCCAAAGTCAGCGCCCCATTAGGCGCTTCATTTACTTTTCTCGCATTAATAACGGGTTCGTTATGGGGTAAACCCATGTGGGGCACCTGGTGGATTTGGGATGCACGGTTGACGTCTGAATTAATTTTATTATTTTTATACAGTGGCGTAATTGCTTTGCGTTCGGCAATACCAGAGCCTACACAAGCTGCTAAAGCCAGTAGTTTATTAACCATCATTGGGTTGATCGATATTCCCATTATTCATTATTCGGTTTATTGGTGGAATACCTTACATCAACAAGCTACTGTTTTAAAATTAGCCAAACCCTCTATCGCACCCGAGATGTTATACCCATTACTGGCTATGCTCTTGGCATTTATGTTGTATTACTTTTTAGCGTTATTGATAGGCGCACGCTATGAAGTGCTTGCGCGTGAACGACAAGCACGTTGGGTACAAGAGTTATGAGATAGTTTTGCCTGTAACTTGCGCATGGCCCATCCCGTAAAGCCGTTCACCCTGAGGAGCGGCACAACGTG
>JBAUEV010000026.1:0-14238 GCA_049678805.1 Gammaproteobacteria bacterium | reverse complement strand
CCTAATCGTCGTACAGTTCGCTCTGCAACACGTTGCGCTAGCAATGTAACATCATCAAGTTCTTTGGCATCGCGTGCTACGGTAAAGTCATGATCGCGTTGCATATCGTTATTTTGGGTGGCAATCAGTGAGCAATTTAAGCTATGCCGCGTAGCAGGATAAAAACCGCGAAAACCATGACTGTTACCATAGATAAAGTAAGACTCACCGGTATTTAAGATAACACCTTCGGAATTAGTGATGCGTGAATCTTTTTCACGTGCTAATTGTTCACAGCGTAAGGAAAGCGCAATGGCCTCTGGGGTTGTTATCTGCCAAGGGTGATATAAATCTAAATCAGGATATTGAGTTGCCATTAAGGAAGCATCAGCAAGTCCGGCACAATCGTCTTCAGCAGTAAATCGGGCAATGATGCATGCTTTTTCTGCCGCTAAACGCAAAGAAGTTTCACTAAAATCAGTACAACTGGCCGAACCAGTGCGCTGCCCGAAGTAAACTGTTATTGCGGCGTGTTGGCTTGCCTGATGCTCGATGCTTTCAGTCTCTCCCATGCGTACAGTTACAGCAAATCCCGTATCAGTGCTTATTTCTGCCTCAGCTGCTGTGGCACCTTGTCGTTTGGCATAATCTAAGAGGTTATCAAGACGAGGATGTAAAATTTGGATGTCGTTTGTCATAGGTGATATAAATCTAGTAGCAAGTAGCCTTGATCTGGCGTTAGCAAAATCAAGGCTACAAATTCTAAAACTTTAAACCTTAATGCGCTTGGCTAGGACGTTGGGGTTTTTTGCGTCCCTTACCTTCTTCCGCTGGTACTGGTATAAAAACTTCTTCTAAAGGTTCTGGAGAAAGTGGCTTAGGCACACTTTGTAAAGCAATACCCAACACTTCATCTACCCAACGCACAGGTTTGATGTCCAATTCTTGGGTCACATTTTTAGGAATTTCTTTTAGGTCTTTAACATTCTCTTGCGGAATGAGCACTGTTTTAACCCCAGCCCGTAAAGCAGCCAATAGTTTTTCTTTTAGACCACCAATCGCTAACACTTCACCACGTAAGGTAATTTCACCTGTCATAGCCACATCTGCCCGTACTGGAATACGGGTTAGAGCAGAGACTAAAGCCGTGCATACAGCAATACCTGCACTAGGGCCATCTTTGGGGGTAGCACCTTCTGGAAAGTGAACATGGAAGTCATGCTTTTGATAAAAATCATCTAAAATGCCGAGCAAATTGGCGCGACTACGTACTACCGTCATCGCTGCTTGGATGGACTCTTGCATCACATCCCCTAGCCGACCAGTAAAAATAGATTTACCTTTACCAGGCAACACAACTGCTTCAACAGTCAACATCTCACCCCCAACTTCAGTCCACGCTAAACCATTGACACGGCCAATTTGGGAATGTTCTTCCACTAAACCATAGTGGAAACGAGGTACACCCAAGTAGCTTGGGATATTCCGTTGGGAAATGAGCGCTCTTTTTCTGCTGGGTTTTAACAAAATCTGTTTAACAACTTTGCGGCAAATTTTAGAAATTTCACGTTCTAAACTACGAACACCTGCTTCCCGTGTATACCGGCGAATAATTTCAAGCACTGCACCGTTACTGATATTTAATTCAACTGCTTTTAAGCCGGTTTCTTTAATTTGTTTAGGTATCAAGTAACGTATGGCAATATTGAGTTTCTCATCTTCGGTATAACCTGCTAATCGAATGACTTCCATACGATCAAGTAATGCCGGTGGAATATCTAATGAATTTGCTGTCGCTATAAACATGACTTCTGATAAGTCATAATCAACTTCTATATAGTGGTCATTAAACGCATGGTTTTGCTCAGGATCAAGCACTTCTAATAATGCCGAAGCGGGATCGCCACGGAAATCCATCGCCATTTTGTCTACTTCATCCAACATAAATAATGGATTACGTACTTTGACTTTAGCAAGTTTCTGGATGATTTTGCCTGGCATAGAGCCGATGTAAGTTCGCCGATGGCCACGAATTTCTGCTTCATCACGGATTCCACCCAGTGATATGCGTACAAATTCACGCCCCGTGGCTCTTGCAATGGATTGCCCAAGTGATGTTTTTCCTACTCCTGGAGGGCCAACTAAGCATAAAATAGGACCCTTCGCTTTTGCAACACGTTGCTGTACTGCTAAATATTCAATAATGCGCTCTTTAATTTTTTCTAAGCCATAATGATCCGCTTCCAAAATACTTTCTGCTTTAGTTAAATCTTTACTGACTTCACTAAGCGCCTTCCACGGCATTGCCAATAGCCAATCCAGGTAGTTGCGTGATACCGTCGCCTCAGCTGACTGAGAAGGCATAGTACGTAGCTTATTAAGTTCAGCAAGTGCTTTCTCCTTGGCTTCATCGCTCATGCCAGCTTCTTCGACTCGTTTCTTTAATAGATCATAGTCGGATGTGGGTGCTCCTCCTCCTTCCTCACCTAATTCACCCAATTCTTTTTGGATAGCGCTAATTTTTTCCCGCAAATAATATTCGCGTTGACTTTTTTCCATTTGCCGTTTGACACGCTTTTGAACGCGTTGCTCTATTTGCAGCATCTCAATTTCAGTTTCGAGTAAACCTAACACCATTATTAAACGTTCGTGTACATTGAGACTTTCCAGAATTTTTTGCTTATCAGCGAGTTTGGCAGACAGATGAGCAGCAATGGTATCTGCTAAACGGCCTGGGTCTTCAATCCCATTTAAAGAACCCATGATTTCTGCAGGAATTTTGCGATTCAGCTTTATGTATTCTTCAAATCGCGCCAGTAAGCCACGCATCATTGGCATGATTTCTTGCTGGTTCTCAGTGTTAATATCCGCTAACATTTCCGAGGTTACAAAAAAGCAATCTTCTTGTTCCCAAATTTGCTGTGCTTTAGCACGATGAATGCCTTCCACTAGGACTTTAACGGTGTTATCAGGTAAGCGAAGCAACTGTAAAATAGTCGCGACAGTGCCGATTTCGTAGAAATCACCAATTTTAGGGTCATCCACATTGGCTTCAATTTGAGCTGTCAAAAAGACTTGTTTGTTGCGTAGCATAGCAACTTCTAAAGCTTTAATAGACCGGCTACGTCCCACAAACAGAGGGATCACCATATGGGGATAAACAACCACATCGCGTAGCGGCAATACCGCCAAACCCTCAGGTTGACTATTACCAGTGATTTCACCTTTATCGTGCTCAATAGAATTACTCATCGCTAGTACCTGTCTTTAAATTAGCTTCATAAACCAATAAAGGGGCTGCTCCCGCCGTTATCACATTTTCATCCACTACAACTTTGCACAACCCTTGCAAGGAAGGCAAGGCATACATCGTGTCCAGCAAAGTATGTTCCAATATGGAACGGAGACCACGTGCCCCCGATTTTCGTTCCATCGCTTTACGTGCGACTGCTCGTAGTGCAGATTCAGTAAATTCGATCTCAACCCCTTCCATGCCAAACAACTTACTATATTGTTTAATAAGGGCGTTCTTGGGCTGTTTCAAGACCTTTATCAATGCTTCTTCATCTAATTCATCTAATACCGCCACTACGGGTAAACGCCCTACAAACTCAGGAATCAAGCCAAAACGAATTAAATCTTCTGGCTCTACCTGACGCAACACTTCGCCAATGGCTTTTCTATTATCTTTGCTTCTTATTTCTGCGCCAAAGCCAATACCACTTTTTTCAGAACGGTTGGTGATAATTTTCTCCAACCCATCAAAAGCACCACCACAGATGAAAAGAATATTAGACGTATCTACTTGTAAGTATTCTTGTTGCGGATGCTTTCTACCGCCTTGTGGTGGGACATAAGCTGTAGTTCCCTCAATCAGCTTTAATAATGCCTGTTGTACACTCTCCCCCGAAACATCCCGGGTTAAGGACGGGCTATCTGTTTTACGGGCAATTTTGTCGATTTCATCAATGTAGACAATGCCTGTTTGCGCTTTTTCAATATCGTAATTACATTTTTGCAGTAATTTCTGAATAATATTTTCCACATCCTCACCGACATACCCCGCCTCGGTAAGGGTAGTAGCGTCAGCAATAGCAAAAGGTACATTTAATACTTTAGCTAAGGTTTCTGCTTGCAGTGTTTTACCACTGCCCGTCGGACCTACTAACAAAATATTGCTTTTAGCAAGCTCTACCTCATCTTGCTTAGTGTTTCGATTTTGCAGGCGTTTATAATGGTTATAGACTGCTACCGATAGAATTTTTTTAGCATATTCTTGACCAATTACATGTTCATCTAAGGCCGCTTTAATTTCAGAGGGAATTGGTAATTTCCCTTTTGTTTCATTGATTGTAACTGTTTTTTGTCCTTGCTCTTCTTCACGTAGAATGTCATTACACAGCTCAATACATTCATCGCAAACATAGACAGACGGTCCTGCAATCAGTTTGCGTACTTCGTGCTGAGTTTTGCCACAAAAAGAACAACGACAATTTTCATCCGTCATCGCTTACCACCTCGGTTTGATAACCAATACTGAAAATTTAGAAAAGTCCTATATAGAGTATAGCAAGTGTAGGTGCTGGAACTTCATTCAAGAGACTATCAAGTTAAAATATATTGTTCATTATTTGCTCATTATTTGACCGGTACATGCGTCCTACTCGTTATTATGGCATCCACTAAGCCATAATTGGTCGCCTCTTCCCCAGTCATGAAATTATCGCGGTTGGTGTCGTTTTTGAGCTGTTCTGGCGTTTTACCGGTATGTTTGGCCAGAATTTCATTCAATCGCTGTCCCATCAATAGCGTTTGACGGGCATGAATTTCAATATCAGTTCCTTGACCACGATAACCACCCATCACCTGATGAATCATAACGGTGGCGTGAGGTAAGCAAAAGCGTTTACCTTTGGCACCGCCGGTTAATAAGAGCGCACCAGCACTTGCCGCCTGCCCTATACATAAGGTGCTGACATCGGGCTTTATAAATTGCATCGTATCATAAATTGCTAACGCCGAAGTAACCAAACCACCGGGTGAATTGATATATAAAGAAACATCTTTGTCAGGATTCTCAGACTCTAAAAATAGCAACTGAGCTATGACCAAATTAGCCATATGGTCTTCGATTTCGCCGATCAAAAATACAATACGATCTTTTAGGAGTCGCGAGTAAATATCATAAGCCCGCTCTCCACGAGACGTTTGTTCTACTACCATAGGAACTAAATTAGCCATAGTACTTAAAGCGCCTCCTCGATTATTTGGTTTTTGCATCATGCTTGCTCCACTTCCTGACTTAACCTAGGCTCTTCGCCACCCAACTTGATTAACTCTTGGCAGGGGATAAATTTCTCATGCACATCTGCATTTTCCAACAATTTACCAACTGCCTGTTCTTCTAACAACATCGCCTCAACTTCCGCCAATTGTTCTTTGTTCTGCCGAATCCATTTAGCCACTTCTTGAGGATGGTCATAAGCCGCAGCAATTTCGTTAATTTTAGAATCTAATTGCTCTGGGTCAGCTTTCAGTTGTTGATGCTTGACGAACTCATTAAGTAATAATCCCAACCGCACCCGCCGTTTTGCCTCTTCCTCAAACTGGGCCCGGGGCAAATCCGGGATTTGCTGTTGTGTTCCACTGCGTGCTGCAAGCTGCTGTTTTAATTGCCGCTGCAATCGTTCTATTTCCAACTCAACTAAAACCTGAGGAATTTCAAAGCTATTAACCCGTAACCATTCATCCCAGACTTTACGTTTTAAATCATTTAGGATGAGTTGAGTTACTTCACGTGTCATATTCTGGTGGATCTCTTTCTTAAGACTTTCAATGCCACCTTCGGTAATCCCCAAACCTTTAGCAAATTCGTCATCTATTTCTGGTAACATTGGCTCTTCAACTTTATGTATTACTATCTTAAAGTTTACAGTCTTGCCTGCAAGGTCTTTATGGAAGTAGCTCTCAGGGAAAGTGAGTTCGGTATTGACTTCATTCCCCGCCATACTACCTAACAAAGCATCTTCAAACCCTGGAATCATCATCTTAGAACCTAACACTAAGGCAAAATCTTTTGCCGCACCACCTTCAATTTTATTACCATCACGAGTGCCTTCAAAGTCAATAATAACACGATCACCTGATTGTGCCGCTCGCGCGACTTCTCGCCATTGGGTAGCACGCTGTCGAAGTTTTTCCAAGACCTTGTCTACATCTTCCTGGGCGATTTCAGATTTCAACTTCTCGATCTTAGCGCCTCGCAAATCTCGTAGCTCAATTTGCGGATATATTTCAAAAGTGGCTTCATAAGTTAATGGCTCATGGGGTTTATGTTGTTTGACTTCAATGTGTGGCCGCCCGGCAACGGTAAAGGGTTGTTTTGACAAAGCTTCCGGCAAAGTGGATTTAACCAAGTCATGCGTTACATCGTGGAAAACCGAATCACCAAATTGCTGTTTCACTACCTTATAGGGAACTTTGCCCGTACGAAACCCTTTAAGTTTAACTGTTTGCATCAACTTTTTAAGCTGTACTTCCACAGCCTCATCCACTCTTGCTACTGGAAGCACTACGGTCATACAACGTTTTAGGCCTTCTAATTCTTTAATTGATATTTCCATTTTTTACCTCTGATAGCCATCGTGTTTGGGCAGTGGTGCGAGAGGAGAGACTCGAACTCTCACAGGTTGCCCCACTGGATCCTAAGTCCAGCGCGTCTACCAGTTCCGCCACTCTCGCTTATTTCTTACTGTCTCTGCAATAAGAAATAGCGCAAAGTCTACCCTAGTCTTGCGAAAATTCGCAAGTGTTTCGCTCACTTGTTTAACTTTTATTATTCCCTCGCAATTCTTAGCTATGATAATGATGTATAAAAAAAATTTTGCTCTTTCGAAAAAAGTGCTATACTCAAAAGTGCCGTAATCCATACTTATGGACGAGGTGATCCTGGTGAAATGAATTACCAGTGATTTAGGCACAAGGAGAAGTTGCTCATTTTCCTTGAAACTTGTCAATCAGCTTGAAGGAGCCCGTCATGGCAGGTAAAGCTAAAAAGAAAGCCGCTAAAAAGAAGAAGTAATCTTAAAAAGGGGCACTGTGAAGTGCCCCTTTTTATTTCCCACTCGAATCCTCAGCCTTCTCAAAATCCATCCGAAACATCAATAAGTCGAACTTTAAAAACCGGTCATAATGTTTGACAAGTTAAACCCTCAATTACAATCCAGATGTCATGTTAGATGAGGATGTTCGTTTCTCAGACTGAAGATCACTAGACTTCTTTAAAGCCTGCTGCGACTGTTCTGCATTTATTGGATTACTCGGTTTGAAAAATGCAGGGGTAGTGTTTGATGACGATTGTTCTGTAGATTGAAAATTATGATTTGATAAAGACTGTTGCAGTTGTTCTTTCAAGGGTTGGATTTCTTGGATTGTCTTCATTTGCTTCTGAATCATTTGTTCCAATAGTGTGATTTTTGCAGCCATTTTTTTGGCTTCGTATTCCTCCAGCAAGCTAACGATGCTATGTTTGTCATTCAAGATTGCTAACTGGAAAGGAGTATCACTATCTTTGTTCTCACTTTCAGAATCAGCCCCTGCTTCTAAGAGTAGCTGTGCAATGTTATCTTGCCCTGTTAAAACTGCTAGATGTAAGGGGGTATTATCATTTTTGTCCTTGGCCATAAGATTAGCCCCAGCATTTAAGAATTTCTGGATAATCTTGACATGACCTTTAGTAACTGCCAAATGCAAAGGAGTATGATCATTCTTGTCCTGAGCGTTAAGATTAGCCTTGGCTTCTAAGAGTACCTCGACATTGCTGTACCGGTTGTTATAGGTTGCTAAATGCAAAGGAGTATTCCAAACCACGTTCTTAGTTTCGAGATCCGCATTTTCATCACATAGAAACTTAACCATATTCACACAGCTCCCAGCAGCTGCTAAATGTAAAGGGGCATTACCAATGTTGTTCATGGCTTCAAGATTAGCCTGTGCATTTAAAAGTTCCTGGACAATGCTTGTGCTGCCATTACCGTTAGCAACTGCCAAATGCAAAGGCGTATTACCAAGCTTGTCCTGAACATTAGGATTAATCTTCGCTTCTAAGAGCACCTGGACAGTGCTGTAACGGCCGTTAAAGACTGCTAAATGCAAAGGATTATTCCCAGCCTTGTTCTTCGCTTCAAGATCAGCCCCAAGACTTAAAAGTAATAGGACAGTGTTGGCATGGCCATTAGCAGCAGCTAAATGCAAAGGCGTATTGTCATCGTTGTTCTTGGTTTCAAGATTAGTATTTTTGGAAAGTAGAAACATAACCATCTCATCATGCCCGTTAGCAGCCGCCCAATGCAAGGGAGTTCTGCCAGTGTTGTCGTTATCTTTAGTTTCAAGATATGAGTCCGAGTAATCTAGTTGCTCTACCCTAACAACCTCACCACTTTTAACAACCTCCAAAAACTGTAAGTACGTGCAAAATTTTTTTTTAAGCAATTTTTGAGATGCTTTATTTTTAGGCATGTGGTTGTCCCTCCTTCTTTTTGTAGTAAAACATCAAGGGTTTTTTAATGTTCGATGAATTAAACTCTTAATTACAATTTAGGGGCAGTGTTAGATGATGGTTGTTCATCGGACCGAAGATCATCATTATTCGGTAAAGTCCGTTGTGGTTGTTCTGCATTTGTTGGATTTCCAGGTTTGAAAAACTTATGGGTAGTGTTTGATGACGATTGTTCTGCAGGTTGAAAATTAGGAATTTTAGCAGTTATTTCTTTGCCTTTATCATATTCTCCCAACAATTCAACAATATTATTTTTGCCATTTGAAGCTGCCAACAGCAAGGGAGTATTCCCATCATTATCCTTAGCTTTGGGATTCGCACTTTTGTCCAGTAGAAATTTCACCATTTCAGCTTGGTCATGAAGGACAGCACAATGTAAGGGGGTTCTACCCTCGTTATTCTTGGCTTCAAGATCAAGCCCCAAATCCAATAATACCTGTGCATAGGCCTTCCAGCCAATTAAAGCTGCCCAATGCAAAGGGGTTCTACCCTCGTTATTCTTGGAATTCAACTCGGCCATTTCGGATAGTAGAATTATAACTACAATCCCATGGCCCATAGCCGCTGCTAGATGCAAAGGAGTATTGCCCTCGTTGGTCTTGGCTTCAAGATTAGCATTAGCTACTAAAAGTGCTATGACAGTTTTGATACGGCCATTATAGACTGCTAAATGCAAGGGGGTACTCAGCTAGTTATTTTCGGCTTCAAGATTGGCGCCTTTGTTCAGAAGGGACTCAACCACATCGACCCGACCGTTATAGGCAGCCAAATGCAAAGGAGTATCCCCATCAGAGTTCCTGATTTCAAGCTCAGCACCCGCTTTTAAGAGTTCCTTAACAAGGTCGTCATAACCTTTCTCAGCTGCCACATGCAAGGGGGTATTGCCACCCTCACCCTTGGCTGCGAGAGTAGCCTTAAGATTAACTTCAGCTTCTAAGAGTTTCCGAACAGCATTAAAATCACCATTAGCGACTGCAGAATATAAGGAGATTTCGGGATTGTTATTATTAGATATATTAATTTTGGGCATGAAGTTGTCCTCCCTGTTTTTGTGGTTTTAATATGAAGCCGCACTTTGAGCAGCAAGTAAGGCATTGTATTACAGCTTTTACAGTACCTCAACCTCCCGGTTTTCCAGCGTTTGCTATACTTATAGCAAGAGTGGAACATGGGTTTTATTTGCACATCAACACTAATAGGGGAAAACCAATGAGAAGAATTATTGTAGGGATATTAGCTGTCAGCTTGAGCATTGCTACGCTCACTGGATGTAACACTATTGGTAAAGAAAACACCGGTATGCTAATTGGCGGCGTAGGTGGCGGTGCCCTTGGTAGTGCTGTCACTGGTGGAAGTGCCACAGGCGCTGTAGTCGGTGCAGTGGGCGGTGCTTTTGCAGGACGTGCAATCGCGAGCCATTCAAATTATTAATAAATAACCAAGGGGGAGCTAGGAGTTGTCCACTTAAGGGGGGGCAGCTCCTTTTTTCTAAATTATTGGTATTAGCAATATTAATTTTTAATATCACTATCTTTCATAGAAATCGGTTTTTTTGAGGAATTCAATTTGCCAGATAATTTTTTTGCAAGATCATAAACCCTATTACTACCCGTATATTCAAATAACCATGGAAAAATTGCGTGGATTATAAAAGCTATTCCGGCAAATATCATT
The DNA here is from genome assembly GCA_049678805.1 of Gammaproteobacteria bacterium. Taxonomy (GTDB): domain Bacteria; phylum Pseudomonadota; class Gammaproteobacteria; genus JBAUEV01. The sequence continues at coordinate 4,028 of JBAUEV010000026.1, read as the reverse complement.
TTGATCCCGCATTTAAAAGCATATTTAAAATGCTCTAAATAGGTTTCCTCATGGATTCTAGGATGTTTTGTAAATGGATTATACATATCAGAATCCTTTTCCTGGTAAAAACTCTCCTTGTAACACCGTGTATTTCATCTTTGTAGACATCCCTGATTAGTTAACACCAATGTGTTACCACTTTTAAATATCTCACAAAATGCTATGGGTTGCAGGGCGTGATTAAAATCATTTAGATTACCTGAATCCATTACTATATAAATCGCTTGCTTTTGCGCTAAAGTTGCAAAATTTTTAGTATCAATAAACCAGCCTGCCGCTTGCGGTGTGTGAGAGCCAAAATATAAATCCTCACTTTGGCTATCAATAATCGGCAGACGCCGTTGTAAATAAAACAATATTGCAGAAATTTTCTCGTAGTCGCGATAAAGATAAACGGGACGTTGTCTATCATGAGCTTGAATAAAGCTCGCTATTGTAGCAGCTGAGCGCTGTGCTTGTAATGCTTGTTTATCAGCCAAATAAAGGATCACCACAGGAATTATTAACCCTGCTATCAGTGAAAATAAGGTCGTGGGAGAGGGTGAATAGCGAATCACCAAAATAGCGCAGAGCGAATAAATTAGCATCCATAATGCTATTTCCCACACAGCCGTTACCCAATGTGGCAGTAACAAAAGATGCTGTAGAAGTTGCTGCAGAGTCGGAACAAAGGGGGAAAGCGCAAAGCTACCGAGTAGTATCATTGTAATTATCAGCAGTAGAGTTAAAACAATGGCCAAAATTTTAGTTTTATTCAATCTAAAATATTCATCAAATTTAATTCCCATTAATAATGCCAGCGGCGGTACTCCCAACACCATGTAATAATCACCCTTGGCTTGCGATAATGAGAAAAAAATCAACGGCAGACTAAACCAAAGCCAAAGAAATTTGCGTAGTGGTTGTAATAAGGTACTGGTATTTTTACGAAACAGAATGGGAAAAAAGATACTCCAAGGGAACAAATAAAGAAATAACCAAGGGAGGTAAAAATAGATAGGTCCCGTGTGATAATCCATGGGAAAACGACGATTAAAAAAGCGTGCCACTTGCTCATTAAAGAAAAAATCGCTAAAAAAATGGGGTTGCTGCCAAATGACAAGCGCAATCCAAGGAATAATTGTGATGAGTAATAATAAAATACCTATCCAATCCACCATAGCTAATAATTTTGGCCAACGATTTTCTTCCGTCAGCACAAAAATTCCTGTAATAGCAGGTATCAGCACTAACGCTAACAGACCTTTGACCATAAAAGCCAAACCACAAAATAAATAGAAAAGTCGCAAATAAACACGGGATGTTTTTTCATACCAAAGGTAAAAAAATAGCAGTGATAAGGTAAAACAGGCGGTTAGCAGCATATCAAAAATAAGCACTCGCACAATCAGGATGAAACCTATGCTACTGGCGAGGATCATTGCTGCTAACCATCCTGCTTTGACACGGTTTAAAGATTTAGCGAACAAGAATAACCCTAGGCAAATCGCAGTCGCGGAAATAGCGGGAATTAACCGAGCGCTAAAAGCTGAAATACCAAAGATGCTATAACTCAGTGTTATCAGCCAATACAATAAGGGTGGCTTTTCTAAATAGGGAAGGTAATTAAGATGAGGGACAATATAAGAACCCATAGCCAACATTTCACGCGGAATTTCGCCATAGAGCCCTTCATTCATATTTTCTAGGGGATATGAACCCATGCCATAGTAAAAGGCTATAAAAACAAGAATGAACAATAATAAATAATGCCAACCACTTAAATCTGGCTCAAATAATTTCCTGAGAGAATAAACAATTCGTTGTCTCATGCTGTTTTAGCTAATGAAAAAAGGTTAAAGAAATTCTTGGTGGTTTGTTCAGCAACCGTTTCGAAATCAAGCTTTTTTAAATCAGCCAGATGTTGCGCCACATAACGTACATATTGGGGTTCATTGGATTTGCCACGATAAGGCTCTGGTGCTAAATAGGGAGCATCGGTTTCAATAAGCAGGCGATCGAGGGGAATTTTTGCAGCAACCTCACGTAATGCTTGGGCATTACGAAATGTGATAATCCCTGAAAAAGAAATGTAAAAATTGAGTGCTAGTGCCTGTTTGGCCATCTCCCAGTCTTCAGTAAAGCAATGCAATACGCCACCTATTCCGGTTGCTCCCTCGCTTTTCAGGAGACTAATAGTATCTTCTCGTGCTTGACGGCTATGGACAATTAAAGGTTTTTTGAGTTGTTTAGCCACAGCAATGTGAGTCCGAAATCGTTGTTGTTGCCCATGAATATCCTCGCCTTGAGTGCGATAGTAATCCAAACCGGTTTCGCCAATACCCACGATTTTGTGATGTTGTCCTAACTGCACTAATTCATCGCCCGTAGGTTCTTGGGTTGCTACTTCATTGGGGTGTAGTCCTACGGTGGCAGTAATATCGGGGTATTGTTCGGCGATGGTCAATACTTGAGGAAAATGCAGTAAATCAATGCACACGCAAAGGATATGCCCTATCCCCTGCTCTTTTGCGGCTTGTAAAGCAAGCGCTAACTGGCCTTGATAAGGGGCAAGTTCTAAACGATCTAAATGACAATGTGAGTCAACTAACATGATGAGACTTTTCCATTAATCTGTTGTTGTGTAGTTTAATGTTGAGAGAGCATATGGTAAAGGCGTTGCGTCAAGGCTACTTGTTACTTTTTGCCAGTGAATCTTTACAATGCGCTGGTTAATAAATCTTCCAATGACAATTGCCAATTAAGATTAATGCCTTCTTTACGCATACGCTGTAAAGCCATACATTTATCAATGAAGGTAAATAAATGTGGTAACGGCCAAGTATGGCTTAATTGTTGCAAAATGGCGTAATGCGCAGGATGTGTCAGCAGATGTTGTGGCGCTTGGTTTTTGACACGCACTACATCCATCACAATGCTGATAAGGTCAGTTAGCAATACCCCTATTTCCGCTTGATTCAAACTCGCCACCCATACCACAGGATGTAATTGATTTTGTCGCAGCTGTAATAATTGTTCGAGAATTTGCTGTCGTTTAGCAGGATATTGTTCTCGCGCCAAGGTTAATGCCCGCAAGGGTATTCCTTCGGCTAAGGCTAACACATTGGTTAACGAATCAGAGGACTCACCTAATTGTTGTTTTAACCAAGCTAAACTTATAGCGGGTGGCGGGACGCGGAAATGAATAATTTGGCAGCGACTACGTAATGTGGCTAGTAAAGCATGTGATTGGTGGCTGACAAGAATAATAACGACCTTCCCGGGCGGTTCTTCTAAAATTTTTAATAAGGCATTAGTGGCAAACGTGTTCATCGCTTCTGCGGGTTCAATAATGGCAACTTGATAAGTGCCTTGCCGTGCAGTGGTGCTAAGTTGGTCAATTAATTCTCGTACTTGGTCAATGCGAATGGGTTTGCCATCGGCATCAGGACGTAAATGCAATAAGTCAGGATGTGTACCTGCTCGGAATAATTGACAAGCTGGGCAATGTCCACACGCTATAATTGGAGATGATACTTGTTGACACAGTAATAATTCTGCAAGCCCTAAGGCAAATTGACCTTTGCCCATTCCTGCTGCGCCTGCCAAAAGTAAAGCGTGCGGGAAGGTATGGTTTTGATAGCGTAACTGTAGCTGCTGCCATTCTCTTTGTTGCCAAGGAAAAAGTGTAGTCAAAGTTTTATTCCTATATTTGCCTTAAGTTAACTATAAAGCCCATGGGGAGTTATTTTCAAACAGAATTTTTCTGTACTCGATATTACTGAATTTGGCGCTACGTGCCGCGGCTTGTCCGCAGCATCCACAAAAACCCGTCATTGCGAGCGGAGCGACGCAATCCAGGTTTTCAAAAGTTGCATATTTCTTATTTTTAGAATGCCGTGTGGGTTTCGTTTTCAGACAAAACTGCATCCTGCGGTCGGAGAATACATCCCTGTATTCTACGGTCTTCCAACGACACCCACACGACATTCTTACCCAACGACCTT
>JBAUEV010000025.1:0-3761 GCA_049678805.1 Gammaproteobacteria bacterium | reverse complement strand
GGGTTATGAGCCCGACGAGCTACCAGACTGCTCCACCCCGCGTTGGTATCGAAGGATTATATCAAAGGCATCTAACAAAGCCAAGACAACAAGCTTTAATAATAAACAGAATTGTCTCTCTGCTCTTCTTCTCCAAGGGCTTTATCAGCTTCAACTGGAGCTGCGCTGCCATCAGGGGTAGTTTGTTTAAAGATTCCTCGTTTGGCTAGTAAACTTGCGGTGTTTTCAAGACTATTATCCTCTGCGCTTTGATTTGAAGATAATCTGGCTATGTGCTCACAAATATCATCCCAACCCTTGCGTTTTGCTAGTTCATACGCACTCAGTGGCTCATCCTCAGAATTTTTATGCATTAACCATTGCTTAGACGGATTCTGCTTAAGGAGAAGAATGGCAATTTCTTTATGGCCATGTTTAATGGCGGTTGTTAACGCAGTGTCATTATCAAAAAGTGAAAGTTCGCGTTCAAAATGAATACCTTTACTAAGCAAATATTCAACAGTATGCTTGTGGCCATTCTCGATAGTCTTTATAAGCGGCGGTGTGATAGGAAACGCTTCAATAACCTGTGGCAGCGATGATATGAAAGAAAACGGAAATAATGCGTCAACACCCATAAGTGTTTTAAATGCTGCCACACTAGCAGCGATGAAATCGATATTTTTTTGATTATTTGCGAAATTTATATCTATACCTCCTGCTTCTATAAAAACAGCTATAATATCATTATGCCCAAATTCAGCCGCTTGTACCAAACCTTTCTCTAGGACTCTTGGCCCAAAAGAATCTAATTTATTGTTAATCAGAAACTTGAGTATTTCTGGTTGATTAAATTTTACTGCCACTCGTAATCCTGTAAGTAAAGTTTCAGGCAGTTGTAGCTCATCAAGTGAAGATTGCATCACTTCAACCTGACCTGTTCCACAAGCAAAAATAAAATCATTGTCAGGTGTAGCACTCGCTAATTTAGTTAAATCTCTTTTTTTCTCTAAAAGATACGCATCCCATGATTCATAATGACCAACTGAACTAGCAGGAGCTACTTTTCTAACTATATTTTTCGAATAACGCTCAGAATAGGGTTGATATTTAGAGTTCTCCTTTACCATTTTTTCAGTCAATGCAAAAACAAACCGAGTGAAGAAAGCTCCTGGACCGCCTAGTGGGGTAGATAATGCTTCCATGCAGTATGTATAAATGATATCTTTGGGTACCTTAGCCAGAGTCTCTTGGCCTTCTTTTGAATGAATTATCCTGCCTACCATGCGATAAGCTTGTTTCCAGTGAGTATCTAATAAATAATATTGTAAATTAGGTAATTCTAATTCTTTACCAAAACATAAAATAAGCGATGTTAAAACATGAGGAGAACGGCAGCTAAAATTATAAAAAGCAGGATTCAACAAGTATGCACGTATCTTTATCTGTAATGCTTTTTCATTTAGATTATATATATCCTCAGTTGTATCTAAAACAAAATTCCAGAGATTCTGATTTTGCCCATCTTCATACTTAGTCCATATCATTAGCTCAAGTAGTTGCCGGAAAGAAAGACGAGTACCGTTCGATAGAGTTAAATCCAGCTCATTACAATCAATGGCGGAACATAAGGCATCGAACATTAAGCGATGTGGTTGAATTCCGTGCATTAATAATCTTTTAACTTGCCCAATTTCTGCAAATAAATGTCCATCGGCAACAAAAGTATTTACTTCTTCAGCTTTAATAACATCAACAAATTTTGGAGTATCTCCTTCAAGATTAACCCCAACAGATTTTTCACGCTTTAATAGTAAAGCATCAAGTTGTCTGGCTTTTTGCCTTGGTTGATAATCCTCAGGTGGTGGGCCAGGAACAAAGTGCCCCATTCCTGCTATTAGATAATATGGAAGCTCATCTTCTGTAAAATTAATTCCAGAAGATTTCATCAATTTTCCTAATTCATCATCTAATGGTTTGAGTAATCTTGCTACCCAATGTGGATTAGTCGTAATCTTAAGCATCTGGCTTGTTAGATGAGTGAGGTCTTCTTCTGAAACTGTAAAGGATAAAGTTTTAGAAAGTGCCAATTTATTTGGATCGAATGTTACGTTTTGATAGGGTTCAATATTGATGTTTGTTGTTGTAGGTTCTTGTTTGAATTTATTCTTACAACGATCAATAAAAAGTGCCGCCGTGTTTGCACCCCAACCAAAATCATTATCTTCAACAATTTTAACCCTTTTGGTTGTAATAAGTGGGGCAGTTTCCTGTAAAGGCATGAGAATTTTCTCTGTCAATTATGAAAATTTATTATAATTATTTTTAATATACCCTATCTAGGAGCCTGCTGCTTCATAAATCAATTGACGCATTTCGCGTACTGCTTGTTGCATACCGACAAACAAAGCACGTGCTACGATGCTATGGCCAATATTTAATGTATGAATCCCAGGGATTGCCGCAATATTTTGCACGTTATGATAATGCAAACCATGGCCAGCGTTGATGATTAGGTTTGCTGCTGTGCCGTATTGTACGGCGGTAATAATGCGTTGTAATTCATGCTGTTGTTCCGCGAGCGTTTTAGCGTCAACAAAATGGCCGGTATGAATTTCAATGATAGGTACTCCGCACTGAACAGCAGCTTCGATTTGGGCTAAATCGGGGGCAATAAACAAAGATACTTGAATACCTTGTGCAGTGAGTTGGGAACAAACCTTTTTAATATATGCTTGTTGTTTTATAACATCTAATCCACCTTCTGTAGTTAATTCAGCACGTTTTTCTGGGACTAGGCAGCATTCTTCAGGACGATATTTAAGGGCTATTGCGATCATTTCGGGCGCAGCGGCCATTTCTAAATTCATGCGCGTTTGGAGCACCTCTTTTAACAATGCTACATCGCGTTCTTGAATATGGCGACGATCTTCGCGCAAATGTACGGTAATGTTATCGGCGCCGGCTTGTTCTGCCTCGATGGCGGCTTGCACCGGATCAGGGTAGCGCGTGGTACCACGTGCTTGGCGTATTGTTGCTACATGGTCAACGTTGACACCGAGTAATACTTTTTGCATATTTTAAAATCCTCAAATTAATGATGCTGCAAAAACCCGTCATTGCGTAAAGGTTAGATAACTCGTTGATACCCGAGTCTGTCATTGCGAGGAGAGTTAGCGACGCGGCAATCCACCAAGATCCGTCATTGCGAAGGAGCGAAGCGATTGAAGCAATCCAGATTTTTTTATAACAATGTTTCATACAAGTCCTGCCATGCTGGAACCTGGATTGCCGCGTCGCTAACGCTCCTCGCAATGACGGATTAGTGTTTGGGCATCAATGAATTATCTAACCTTTACAGCAATGACAGGTTTCGGCAAGTTCTAATAACAGATTGATTTTACAAACAACTCCCGACTTCGCAAAGGTTTATCACCCAATAAAGATGCTAATAATAAGCGCATTAATCGCTTGGCTGCTTGTAAATCATCTTGCTCTTGAAGTGTATCACGATGTAAAGCCAACAGATTTTTTCCTTGAAAAGCCCTTCCATTTTGTGGTGTTTGACAGCGCATTAAACCTCGCTGTGGATCACAAAGATACCAGCCTTGTGGCTCGATGGCTTCACCATTGGTTGCATCTTTATCAAATGACAGGCCATAACCTAATTCAATTAATAATTGTTTTTCAAACAAGCGTAAGGCAGATTGTAAATTCTCGTTAGCTTCTAACGCCGCTAATGTTTGTCGATAGGCTTCATAAAGCTTTGGATGAGGGTCATC
>JBAUEV010000024.1:0-8187 GCA_049678805.1 Gammaproteobacteria bacterium | reverse complement strand
TCTTTTATCAGTGGGCAGTTAGGATGTTTATTGCTATTAATAAAATCAGCGAGTTTTTTGTAAAAAGCATTTTCCGTAGTATCGTCTGAGTTTTTTTCTAATTCGCCTATCATACTATCCAGTCTTGAAATGGCTAAATTGGAAAAGAATTGTTCCTTTGCTTTTTCAGATTTAAGGTTTAAGCAAATATCTAACAACCCTGTATCGCCATCAATTGCATTTACAAGGGCATTTCTTTTAGAACCAGCGGGGGTGTTGATAATTAATTCCCATTTTTTTTCGGCGGATATGTTATTGAAGGCATTTTTTTCGTCTTTTGAAAGATTATTATTATTACTTCTTTTATAATTTTCACAAAGTTGCTCTGCAATATTATCACGCAGGGAGGCACCGTAAGTTGTATAATCAGTCCCTTGTCCTTTAAAGGAGTTGTTATTTTCTGCTTCTTTCAAAACCTTACACAATTCTTCAAAATTTAACTTTTTCAAAAGAGGCTGTAATGATTCTAGTTTGGCATTTCGATTGTTCTTAACTGTGTCTTGTTTTGCGGTAGCTACGTCTAAGAGTATATTTGTTTTATGAAGGGAGTTTAAATTATCAAAATTTTGTGCCAAAGTAGACGTAGGGTATTTAATAACGGCATTACCAATATTTTGACGAAACTCCGTTAGCTTAACTGGACTACTATCAGCAATTTCTATAAGCATTTTATTAATATCTTCTGCACTTGATTTAGAGAGAAATGATTGCTGTTTTTCTGGTGTTGGTTTTTTTTGGGTTGTTAAACCATCATACATCTTTATAAGGAATGCACTGCTAGAAGCATTAAGGTTTTGGGCAGCTGCGTTATCAAGTGCCTTCATAAGATTTCCTCTATCCCTAGCGTCTAATACGTCATGATATAGATTGGCTTGTTCCACAGAATTAAGGGCTTTGAAAGCTTCGAGGTTTGCATTTTTATTATTTGCGTCTAATTGTATGAAATTAAGGGGATTTTTCTGGCAAACACGTACTGCTTGTTCTTCAATTTGACGTTTCAGTGCTTTTCTATAATCGTTATCTTGAAGAGTCTCAACTTCCTTCATTAACTGGTAGGCTTCTGCAAAATTAAGTTTTTCTAAATAAGGCTTTAACGCTTCGGGTTTGGTTTTGCCATTTTGATTTTCAAGCTTGGCTGCTTCGAAAATTGTGCGTGTTTTAATTGTGTCCGATAGCCCGGCAAAATCCTGTGCGAAGGAGCATTTGGAATTTTTAATAATGGCATTACCAAGACGTTTGTAAAGATCATCTAGCGCTAGCGCCTGATTCAGAGCAGTTAATCCATCAACAATTCTTTCAATATCTTCCTTGCTTGATTCGGAAAGAAATAACGCTTGTTGCTCTGCCTGCTTTTCACTGTTTTTACCTACATTTTGGTACATATCAAAAAGCGTTTGAGAGCCTAAGCCTTGTGTCTTATTATCGAGTGCAGCTAAAAGATTTGTTCTGTGTTTAGGGTCTAATACGCGATGGTACATATTGGCTTTTCCAGCAGAACTAAGTGCTGTGAAAGCATCAAGGTTTTTAGCATCCTTAAAATCGAGATTCTTGCGCGAATTGATTGCTTGTTTTTCGATTTCTAGTCGCAGCCACTCGTTATAACGCCCTTTTGGAAAAGGAGGAGTACCCTCAACTTTGTGCATTAATTGATAAGCTTCTGCAAAATCAAGCTTTTCTAAAAAAGGCTTTATCTTATTTGGTCTTTGCAGCTCTATCCTCTCACCCTTTAGCGCCGCTTCTTCCTGATTAGCAGCTTCGAAAATCGTCTCTACTTTCACTTCACTTCCTAACTCGCCAAAATTTTTAACAATGGGTGATTTTTCATTTTTTGTGTCAGTGATAAAAGCAGTAAGGTCTTTATAAAAAGTGGATACTTGGATCGGGGCTTGGATCGTAGCTGGTGGATTTTTCAGGTTTTCGACTATTTCTGCAACATGATCGGTATGTAAAGCAGAGAGAAATGGAGCTACTAAATGAGGTTTGGGTGATTTGGGTGATTTTAATTCTGAATAAATCTCTGTGAGTTCTGACCGCTCAGGCGATACAGGTTGCTTTAAATCGAGTTTAACTGCCAAAAGTGCATTCCATTGTTCTTCTTCTTTTGAAGGTGTTTCACCATCGTTTGCCTTAATCTGGGCTTTCATGCCGGGTAACGTTAGAGCTTGTTTCATAGCTGCTATACGTTCGTTTTCTTTACCGCCGGTAATGGTTATATCGTACCAACCGTCTATGGCTGCTTTGAGCACAGCATCGGCCATTTTTTCTTCGTTTTCTTCCTTTTTCCATGGAAGACCACTAGAGTCTATTACGATAGAGTCTTTTATATCATTTCCATTCTTATCTTTACCGACGCCTTTGATGAAGGTAATACCTTTAAAAGGTACGTCATTTTTAAAATTTTGGACCATGGTTTCGTATTCTTGTCTCTTACCACCGAGGCCGTCGGTGTTCGCTGGGTTGTTATGAGGAGCTGTATGGAAGTTATTTTGAGGCTGAGGTTTGTTTTTCTGGTCTAATACATGGAAGGCATGATAGAACCGGAATTTTTTTTCTTCTTCTTCTTTGTTGAACCAATCTTGTCTTGCTTTTTCTAGCGCATCAATCTCATTAAAAAGCGCTATTTTTTCTGTAGTTTGGATTTGGGAGGTGCGGTCAATTATGACAACATTAATTTCGTTTTTTAAATCAGCGTAGATCTTCTGCAGCGCGACAGGATCTTTAGAGCCTTTCGCAAATTTGGTAATTTCAGTTTCTTGTTTAGTCCAGGCTTGGTTGAATTCCTTTCTTGCCTCCTGTATTTGTTGTTGTTCTGCGATCGTCGAATTTTGGGCGTTCAACTTTATATCATCAAATTCATTAATTTGCTTTGATATCACCTGCTTTTTGGCTTCTACTACATTAAATTGCGTACGCAGATCTTTTTGAGATGCTATAAACGAATTGGTCATTATGGAGCCCCTGGTCTATTGTCGTGTTGAATATACGCTGTGGGCTAAAGCCCACTCATATGCTAATGGATAATAGTATAAGTATAAGATTTATTTCTTAACAAATGCTTAAGGATTAAAGATTCTGTAGCCTGGAGAATTCAGATAAAGCTTCTCTTTCTTAATGTACTCCCAAACCGCCTCCGGCATTAAATGGTGAACGGTTTGGTGAGTGGCGATTTTTTGCCGGATTTCAGTGGCCGAGATGGGGCTTTGGGGAAAATCAACATATAAAATATAACCGCTAGGTGCCTCGGATAGTTGTTCAATCCGATGAATTTCTCGTTCGTGAATTAATTGGGTCAATACAGGGTTATTTTCAATCGTAAACCCCCTTCGCTTCACCACTACCAAATGAGCCAGTGAGGTAATTTCTTGCCAGCGGTGCCATTCAGTGAATTTTGCAAAAACATCTGTCGCCATCAGTAAGCATATAGGGGTTTTGCCTAATTCCTGGCGCAATTCTACTAATGTGTCATACGTATAAGAAACGCCTTTGCGACGAATTTCACGGTCATCTACAATTAACCCTGGATGTCCTTGACAAGCCAGTTTCACTAATTTGAGGCGTTGCTGAGAACTTGCTATCGGCTTGTTTTTTAATGCCGATTGGGAACAAGGAATTAGGCGTACCTCTTGCAAGTGCAGACGTTGATATACCTCTGTGGCAAGATAAAGGTGTCCCAAATGAATGGGGTCAAAAGTACCGCCTAAGATACCAATCGGGCGTAATGGGCTAGGACTTGAGTTAGACACGGTCATAGTGATGATCGCTGAATTGTGAAAGTTGGGCAACACCTGCCAGGCATAATGTTAAAGTGGTTAATCCTTGCCAAATATTACCAGGAAGAGCGCCTTTGATAATACGATCAAGGTATGCAGCTTGTTGTAGCAATAAACTCAGTTGACGACTGGAATGACGTTGAGCAGCCGTTTTAAGCAGCATTTTTCGTTTTTCCCAAACGCGATGTTGTGTCAAAAGTGCCTCGATGGATAAGCGTTGTTCACTGGCGTGGGCAATTGCTAATAATAGGCGAATTTCACGTGTCAGTGCCCAAAGGATTAACACTGGCTCAGCATGGGTTTGTTTTAGCCGTTGCAAAATATGCCAGGTTTTGGTGGCTTCTCCTGCCAATGCAGGGTCAAGTAAATCAAATACCTCAAAGCGGCTATTGTCTTCCAGGGTGGCGGCAATCTCGGCTACTCCAATAGGGTTAGCACCATGAATTAACTCTAATTTTTCGATGGCTTGTACCGCGGCTATTAAATTGCCTTCGTAGCAAGCTGTTAACCATTCTAACCCTGAGGCATCGGCGTTAAGTCCTGCCTGGCGTAGGCGTTGCGCGAGCCAACGCGACCATTGTTGTCGTTCAAGGGGTTTGATAAGAACTATTGCACTATTCGATTCCAAACGTTTAAACCATTGGCTCTGCAGTTGCTTGCTGTCCAATTTGGGGGTAATTAACAATAAAATTTTATCGGCCGGTGGGTGTTCTACGTAGCGTGTAAGAGCGGTTTTTGCTGCATCATTGAAAGAAGGTGATGGCAGACAAAGTTCTAAGAGGCAGCGTTGGCTGAACAACGATAAGTTATGGGTATATAAAGCAAACTGTTGCCAGTCGAAACCGCTATCTGTTTCCAGAATGCGACGTTCGCTGAATCCTGCTTGTGTAGCGGCAGTGCGGATAGCTTGTGCTGTTTCTTGCACCAGTAATGTTTCTTCGCCACTGACCCAGTAAAACGGTACCAAACCTTTATTCAGTTGGTTGGGTAATTGTTCAGCAGTCAGTCTCATGGATGAGGGGGTGTCGCAGGAAGCGAGGGTGAGTTGCCAACTGTTTGAGCTACCTGTTTTGAGCCGAGTTGGGCGATGATTTGTTGAATGTCTTGACGTTGCAGTTGCATTATCATTTGATCTTGCTGGCCATTGGATTCCAGCAATTGATTAGGGTTTAGCGTTAAAGAACCGCTAGCAGATACGGTACGTGGGCCAACTAATGTTTTGCCTTGCTGGTTACTTAAGGCGTAGGTAACTTCGTAGGTCAGGCTATACACGCGTGCTTGGCTACTGGTGCCTATGCTGACATCGGTAGTGGAAAAGTTTTTGCTTTGGATGTTTAGGATGAAGGGGGCTTGGTTGGGGTTGCTAACGAGGGTAACACCGGCAAGTTTCAGTGTCTGTTTCAGCATGCTTTCAAACTGGCCATAAGGATCACTGCTTTGCAGATATAATGTTTGCAAGGACGGTGGAAGAGGTGGTTGATGGCGTAATTCAAAACCGCATGCTGTTAAGCATAAACATGTCAACACTGCGATAAGTGATTTTGTTATAGCAATTAGTTTGGAGAAATAAGTTTTTTGCATAGATTAAACATTTATTAAGTTGGTACTCACTTGTTACCCAGCACCTCGTATTATTTCCTCCCCCTGCAAGGGGAAGAACTTCTCTTTAAACAACAATATTCACCAATTTATTAGGCACTACAATCACTTTTTTAACGGGTTTATCGCCAATGGTATGCTTAATATTGGTATTCGCAAGAGCTGCCTCTTGGATAGCCGTAGCATTGGCATCGTGGGATACGGTAATACGACCCCGCAACTTGCCGTTGACTTGCACCACCAGTTCAATTGTAGCAGTTTTCAGCGCTTTTTTGTCTACTTTTGGCCAAGCAGCAAGCAAAATATCATCACCATAACCCAGCGCCTGCCACAGATGGTGAGTGATATGCGGAGTAATGGGGGAGAGTAACCGTAGTAATAAACTGAAATTTTCGCGTACTAAGGCTTCATCAAATAGGGTGTTGGTAATGGGCGCTTCTTGTAAGGCGTTTAATATTTTCATGGCTGCGGAAACGACTGTATTAAACTGTAGCCGTTCCATATCATTGTTAGCTTGCTGTAGCACTTCGTGAATGGTATGGCGAACTTTGTGAATTACATTTGGTGCAGTTTTCCAATCGGGGTAGGGGGTCTCGGCTTCGTTCCCGGCTTTAATCAAATCTTGTTTTTGATAGCCATAATGCCACAGGCGTTTGAGAAAACGATGTGCGCCTTCTATGCCTCTATCTGACCATTCCAAGCTGAGTTCAGGTGGGGCTGCGAACATCATGAATAAACGGGCTGTATCGGCGCCGTATTGTTCAATTAAGGGTGTAGGGGCTACGGTATTCCCCTTGGATTTGGACATTTTGCTGCCATCTTTAAGCACCATGCCCTGAGTTAATAAACGAGTGAAAGGCTCATCGCTGTTTAATAACCTTTCATCACGTAACAATTTGTGGACGAAACGAGCATACAGTAAATGCAAAATAGCGTGTTCAATTCCACCAATGTATTGGTCGACGGGAGTCCAATATTTGGCACGATCATCTAGCATGGCATTATCTTGAGCGGGACAACAATAGCGGGCGTAATACCAAGACGATTCCATAAAAGTATCAAAAGTATCGGTTTCACGAGTGGCTTTGCCGCCACAGGTGGGGCAGGTGGTTTCGTAAAAACTGGGTAGTTTTTTTAGCGGTGATTGCGGGCTGTCTAACGTAATATTTTCGGGTAGTAGCACGGGTAAGTCTTTTTCAGGCACAGGTACGGTACCACATTTTTGGCAATAAATAATTGGGATGGGTGTACCCCAATAACGTTGCCGAGAAATGCCCCAGTCCCGTAGACGATAATGGATTTGACGCTGACCTTTATCTTGCTTGCTGAGGTAGTCAGCAATAGCGTCAAAGGCTTGAGCTGAAGTCAGGCCATCGAAAGCACCTGAATTTACTAATACGCCTTGTGCAGTAAAAGCAGCTTGGGTGTAATCCCAGGGTTGCCCATCTTGTGCTTGGATGACTGGTTGAATGGGTAAATGGTATTTTTGTGCAAATTCAAAATCGCGCTGGTCGTGTGCTGGAACGGCCATTACTGCACCAGTGCCATATTCCATTAAGACAAAGTTGGCAATCCAAATTGGCAGTTTTTTACCAGAAATTGGATGTATGGCATGCAGAGGTGTTGGAATACCTTCTTTTTCCAAGGTTGCCATTTCCGCTTCAGCCACCTTGATATTACGACATTTGTTAACAAATTCAGCAATTTTAGGGTCTTGTGCTACCAATTGTTTGACTAAAGGGTGTTCGGGGGCGATGGCGAGATAGGTAGCACCTAACAAGGTGTCAGGACGAGTGGTAAATACCGTTAAGGTTTCTTGTTTATTATCAATGGCGAAATGTAACACGACGCCTTCTGAACGACCAATCCAGTTGCGTTGCATCAAACGCACTTGCTCAGGCCAACCCGTTAATTGTTCTAAACCATCCAGCAGTTGATCGGCATAAGCCGTGATTTTTAAAAACCACTGCGGAATTTCACGACGTTCAATGAGCGCCCCTGAGCGCCAGCCACGGCCATCCACTACTTGTTCATTGGCTAACACGGTTTGGTCAACAGGGTCCCAATTGACTAGGGCATTTTTTCGGTAAACCAGGCCTTTTTGATAAAGGCGAATAAAAAGCCATTGTTCCCAGCGATAGTATTCAGGTTTGCAGGTGGTTATTTCACGTTTCCAGTCAATTGCTAAGCCAAGGCGATCAAATAGGATACGCATTTGTTTAATGTTTTGATAAGTCCATTGTAAGGGGGACATGTGTCCTTTTAGGGCAGCATTTTCAGCGGGTAGACCGAATGCGTCCCAACCCATGGGTTGCAAGACATTTTTACCTAACATGCGTTGGTAACGGGCAATTACATCGCCGATGGTGTAGTTACGCACATGCCCCATGTGTAGTTCGCCACTCGGGTAGGGCAACATGGAAAGGCAGTAAAATTTCTCTTTATTGATGTCTTCCTTGGCTTCAAAACGGTGTTGTTCTTGCCAATAGCGTTGTGCTTCTTGCTCAACCGTTAACGGCTCATAATGTTCTTTCATAATAATTTATGCCAATGTTTTTTTCCGGTCACTGAACTTTATTAGGATACCTCAGTCTTGTACAAAACGACATAGCAAGTAGCCTTGATTCCAGGGCAAACTGCGGCTTGTTTGGCGTTGTTGGATATCTCTTATTTTTAGAATGTCGTGTGGGTGTCGTTTTCAGACAAAACTGCATCCTGCGGTCGGAGAATACATCCCTGTATTCTACGGTCTTCCAACGACATCCACACGACATTCTTA
>JBAUEV010000023.1:0-4264 GCA_049678805.1 Gammaproteobacteria bacterium | reverse complement strand
GCACAACGTGCCGCGTCTCGAAGGGACTGATACCTAGTCGCACTCCACGACATAGACCATTCTCTAGTAATTTTTATCCTTTTTTAACTTCCTCACGCTGTCACTGCGGCAGCGCCGGCCACGATTTCAGAAATTTCCTGGGTGATGGCGGCTTGACGTGCTTTATTATAAATAAGCTGCAAATCGTTAATCAGGTCCCCCGCATTATCGGTGGCGTTTTTCATTGCCACCATACGTGCGGCTTGTTCAGAAGCTACATTTTCAACCAAGGCTTGGTAGGCTTGCATTTCAATGTAGCGCACTAATAACAGGTCTAGCAATGCCTTAGCGTCGGGTTCATAGATATAGTCCCAATATCCAGGACGGACATCATGAGTAGGAATTTCTACGGGTAACAATTGATTAATCATAGGTCGTTGTGTCATGGTATTGATAAACTCGTTATTAGCTATAAATAACGCATCAAGCTGTTTTTCATCGTAAGCATCTAACATGACTTTGACGACGCCCACTAAATCGTTGATGGAAGGTGTATCGCCTAATCGCTCTGTTTTTGCAACTATATTGCCACCTAAGCGACTGAAGAAAACTTCAGCTTTATGGCCAACCGTGCATAAATCTATTTCAACGCCGCGTTCATGCCATTGTTGCATCGTGTGTACTACATTGCGAAATAAATTAATATTTAAGCTGCCGCACAAGCCCCGATCGGTTGCCACAATAATAAAGCCCACTCGTTTAGGCTCGCGAGTCATTAAATATGGATGATGGTATTCGCTATGACTTTTAGCCACATGGCTGATGACTTGGCGAATCTTGTTGGCATAAGGGCGTGATGCAGCCATACGAACTTGTGCTTTACGCATTTTGCTCGCAGCGACTAATTCCATTGCACCGGTGATTTTCCGAGTGTTTTGGATGCTTTTAATTTTAGCGCGTATACCGCGACCTACTGCCATATTTATTTAAAACCTAGTAAAAAAAGTTTGTACTCTTCACCCTAACTGCCTACGTGCCGCGGACAAGCCGCGGCACGTAGGCAATCGAGTTGTACCATCCTCTAAAGCCGTTCACCCTGAGGAGTGGCACAACGTGCCGCGTCTCGAAGGGTCTGATACCTAGTGGGTAAAGCGTAGCGTGCCCACCGTTTCAATTCGTTGCAACTTTAAATCTGTGTCTTTTTAAATTCTTCTACCGCCGCTTTTAATTTTGCAGCAATTTCATCGCTATAGGTTGGCTTACGGTTAATTTCCTCGAGCAAATCAGCATGGCGTTGCCGCATAAAACCATGTAATTCATGTTCGAAGTGCGGAATTTTTTTAACTTCCACATCATCTAAATAACCTTGATCTGCTACGAAAAAGCTCACCGCCATTTCAGCCACACTCAAAGGTGCATATTGTCTTTGTTTTAAAATTTCAGTTAAGCGTTGCCCACGTTCTAATTGTTTGCGCGTGGCTTCATCTAAATCAGAAGCAAATTGCGAGAAGGCTTCTAATTCACGATATTGCGCTAAGGCTAAACGAATACCACCGACTAATTTTTTTATGATTTTAGTTTGCGCCGCACCACCTACCCGCGATACCGACAAACCTGCATTGATTGCTGGTCGCACACCCGCATTGAACAAATCAGTATCTAAATAAATTTGACCATCGGTAATCGAAATTACGTTGGTAGGAACGAAAGCCGAAACATCACCCGCTTGGGTTTCAATGATAGGTAATGCTGTCAATGAGCCGGTTTTGCCTTTGACTGCACCGTTAGTAAATTTTTCTACATATTCGGCATTGACGCGAGAAGCGCGTTCCAATAAACGGGAATGCAAGTAGAAAACATCGCCTGGATAAGCTTCACGTCCCGGTGGACGACGCAGCAATAATGAAATCTGCCGATAAGCCCAAGCGTGTTTGGTTAAATCATCGTAAATAATTAAGGCATCTTGACCACGGTCGCGGTAATACTCGCCCATAGCACATCCCGCATAAGGAGCGATGTATTGTAAAGAAGCAGGGTCAGAGGCGGTCGCTACGACAATAATGCTATGCTTCAATGCATCGTATTGTTCCAGTTTACCGACCAAGTTAGCAACGGATGAGGCTTTTTGTCCTATAACAACATACACACATTTTATGCCGGAATTTTTTTGATTAATAATGGTATCAATAGCAATGGCCGTTTTACCCGTTTGCCGATCGCCGATTATCAATTCACGTTGCCCACAGCCGATGGGAGTCATTGCATCAATGGATTTTAGACCGGTTTGCATCGGTTGGCTGACCGACTGGCGGGTAATCACGCCTGGCGCCACTTTTTCGATAGGCGAGGTTAGTTCGGCTGCAATAGGTCCTTTGCCGTCAATGGGTTCACCCAAAGCATTTACCACGCGGCCGAGTAACGCATCGCCAATAGGTACTTCCAGGATACGTCCTGTGCAATAGACGGTTTGACCTTCTGCTATTTGTTCATAAGGTCCTAATATGACTGCACCAACAGAATCACGTTCTAAATTGAGCGCTAGGCCAAAAATATTATTGGGGAAGGCAATCATTTCTCCCAGCATGACGTCTGATAAACCATAAATACGTGCTATGCCATCTTTAAGACTGACAATAATGCCTTCACTACGCAACTGTGGTGCAATTTTAAAGTTAGCAATGCGTTGCTTAAGAATATCGGTGATTTCGGTTGAACTTAAACGGGTTGACATAACATTATCCTAACAACATAGTTTTTAATTGAGCAAATTGCCCACGTATTGAATTATCAATGACTTTATCTCCCATACGTAAACGTAATCCGCCGAGTAAATCAGGTTCGATTTTACAATTTAAATTTACGGCCAATCCGAGTTGTTCAGTGAGTGTCTGCTGTAAATTTTTACGCTCCTGATCGCCGAGTGGTATTGCAGAACTTACATCAACGGTGATATTTTTTTCATGCGCGGCAACATATTCAGCAAATAAAGTCGCAATTTGCGGCAATAATGCTAAACGGTGATTTTCAGCCAATAAAGCGATAAAATTTTCTTCAGCTTGGCCTAGCTTAGTTTCTGTTAATGCCACCACTATTTCTGCGAGTTGCTGAACGGTATAACGCGGGTCATGCAACATCTGTTGTACTATTGGTTGCTCGACTCGCTTGGCCAGTGTCTCCAATAAGGTCGACCACTCTGCAACATGTTGTTGTGCTACTGCATATTCGAATACAGCTTGTGCATAAGGGCGTGCGAGTGGAAGCAATTCTGTCATAGTTGGGTTTCCGCTATGGCTTTGGTTAGCCACTTACGATGTACGTTTTGGTCAATATCACGTTGGACAATTTTTTCTGCCATAGAAAGCGCTAAATCAGCAACTTGTTGTTGTAATTCACGTTTTGTTTGATTGGCCTGCAGTTCAATTTCTTGTTGGGCATGCGCTATCAGGCGATGACGCTCAGCTTGTCCTTGTTCTTTTGCTTCTGCAGCGATACTATCGCCGCGTTGATTCGCTTGATCGAGAATACGTCCCGCTTCAATTTTAGCGTCCTGAATTATTTCTATGGATTTATGGCGCGCTAATTCTAAATCGCGCTCGCCACGCTCACCTGCCGCTAAACCATCAGCAATCTTTTTCTCACGCTCACGCATGGTTTTCATGATGGGAGGCCATACAAATTTCATGGTAAACCACACGAATACCACGAACGTGAGCATTTGCCCGAGCAGAGTTAAATTAATGTCCATCGTTTAGCCTCTGTGTATACTGCATGCTCTGTTTAGGAACCAGTGGCTTGTTGTGTAGCAGCTTTCATTACCGCGCCTAAGAATGGATTCTGCGCGAAAAATAAATATAATCCCATTACCACGGAAATTGCAGCAAAAGCGTCAACCAAACCAGCCATTAAGAACATCCGCAACATTAACATTGCAGTTAGCTCGGGCTGACGTGCCACCCCTTCCAGGAACTTACCCCCTAATACACCAAAACCAATTGCGGTACCTAAAGATGCTAAACCAATTAACAAAGCTGCCGCCACGGCGGTGTAACCTTGTACATCGGCTATTAATTTTGCAGTTTCCATCGTGCCTCCGTTTATAATGTTAAATCAATGTTATCTTTACTGGGACTGTCCCCTTTGTTACCAATCCCTTTAATCGTTTTGTGCTCCACGGTACATCCCTGTCCTCGAGGCCATTCATCCTTCGAGACGCGGCACGTTGTGCCGCTCCTCAGGACAAACGAGGCTTTCACTTATTACCGTTCACCCTGAGGAGCGGCACAAC